>JAAWBG010000001.1 GCA_022792535.1 Lachnospiraceae bacterium | reverse complement strand
CTCGATTGGCAAACCAGCTTTAATGGATGCCTGACGTGCTACGTTCTGTCCTAACCAGCCTGGATAACACATCCCATGTATACGTGGTCAACCTGATCTGCTGGAACGCCGGCTCTGCTCAACGCTTCCTTAATTACGATAGATCCTAACACTGGTGCTGGAGTTGTGCTTAAAGCCCCTCCCATAGTTCCGATTGCAGTACGGCATGCGCCTGCCAAAACAACTTTCTTTGCCATTTTCTTCGTCTCCTTTTAAAATAATATGTAATCGTGAAAACGTGAAAACATTTTTGACAAAATCACCAAAATGTCTGTTATTTTTTTAACAATCTTTTTGTCAAAAAAAAGGAAAACAGGTCGCTGGCATCTCCAAATCTGCCATGCCTGCAAGATACTTCTCATAATTCCTGTTTTTCCCGTGTTTTCATCCCTCGATATGAATATCCTAGCACATTTTCCTGTAAATTGCAAGAATTATCTTCCCCCTTTCCCCTTCCTTTCCCTTTCTTTTTTCATCCATCCGCTTTTGTCTATCTTTGTTATATTTTTATCATTCTATCCAGGTTTTTTCCCAGAAAAAAGAGGTTGATTTTGTGCACATTATACAAAATCAACCTTCTTTTCATTTTATTGGAAAAACCTGTGTATTTAATAAAAAACATGATTTCCGATTACAGTGCCTGCGATCCCTCCGTCATTTCTTCTAAAATACAGACAATTTACCGTAATCTTACCTCCTAACACTTCCCCTGCCGCCTTGCGGCAGCTCTGATTGGCTCCCTTTGCCAGTACGGAAGCAAACCGGCCGCTGGCCACCGGAGAAAATTGGCCGCTCTGATAAATCACGCCGGCCACTGTATTGGGAAAATAGGAACTCCGTACCCGGTTCATCACCACGCTTCCCACTGCCAGCTTTCCTTCATAGCTTTCTCCTCCTGCCTCGCACTGAATCAAAGCTGCCAGCATAGCGGCATCGGAAGCACTGGCTCCGGCAGAATTGCTTCCTCCCCCGGAAGAGCTGCCTCCTCCTGATTGATCTGCATCAGCTTGCTGCTGCATCTCCTCTTCCTGACGTTTGATCTCTTCCATCCGTTTGGCATCTTCCGCCGCTTTCTGCTTCTCCAATTCCGCTTCATAGGCCATCTGACGCTCAAGCTCTGCATCATAGGCTGTCACATCTGCCTGGGCTTTTGCCAGTTGTTTCCTGGCCGCGCTCAGCTTGTCCGAGGTACTGTCCACCAAAGCTGCCAGCTCCTGCTGTTTGCCTTCCTGCTGTTCCTGCAGTTCGGCCAGCAGCCCTTCATTTTCTTCCAGAGACTTTTCTTTCTGGGCAATCTCCTCTTTGGTGGCCCGGTACTCTTCCAACATTTCCCTGTCATAATTGTGGATACTTACAATGTATTCTCCTTTATTTAGAAAATCTGCAAAACTTTCCGCACTCATCAGCACTTCCAGCATGCCTTCCATATCCATCTCATACATAAACTGAATCCTCTTCTTCATGGATTCATACTGTTTCTTTTCTTTTTTCTTTGCAGCCTCTAAATCTTTTCTCGTCTTCTCCAGATTATTTCTTGTGACTTTCAGCTTCTCTTCTGTCTCATTTAATTCAGCGGTAATTTCTGTCAGGCTGTTGTTAAAACTTTTCAGATCTCCTTCCAAATTCCCTGCCTGATCATTCAGCTCATTCACTTCCTGCTCCGCTTCCTCTTTCTGTTTCTTCAGATCCTCAATTCCCTCCTGCACCTGGTCTATTTTGTTCTGGGTTGCAAAAGCTGCTGTGCTGAATAAGCAGCACAAAAATAAGACCAGCGCCACGCTTTTCCATAACCGTCTCATATTCTCCTCCAGTAACTTGCCATTTCTCTTTCACGTATTTTTCGATCCTTTTTACCTGCATTATATCTCTTTCTTTTTCTTCCTGCAACTGGAACCGGAAAAAGAGTATCTAACCCTTATAATTTTTCTGTCTTCCAGCCTTTGCCAAAAACCTTTTTGATCCGATAAATACATTATTAAGCAGATAAATAAAGCAATCACAGATATAACATCAATAGCGCAAAATAAGTCTATTGACAGGGAGGTGTTTTCGTGCAATATGTAAAAATCAGCCAATTAAAGCCTGGCATGCGTCTTGCCCGGCCGATTTATAATAAAATGGGCGTTATGCTTTTTGAACGCGACACAAAACTTTCACGCCAAGGAATTGCCAGCATTGAAAATTTTGGTCTCTGGGGCGTCTACATTTTGGAACCTGCGGAGCCAGTGCCTCCTCTTACAGAAGAAGACATTGAACTAGAACGTTTTCTGACTGTCTCTACTTTCCGCTTGAAAGATGATCTCACCCTGCTTACAAATGGCATGACTCCTCAGAATATTATGCCTCTTTCCCAGACAATCCTGCGGAACTTTGGCTCTCTGGACCACAAGATTCAGTTCAATCGAAGTCTTCGAAGCAATGGAGACTATGTATACAAACACAGCTTAAACACTGCTATTTTAACTGCCATGATGGTTCACAAACTTCATTATTCTTATGGGGAACAGCTTGCCATCGTATGTGCAGCCCTCTTACATGATATGGGTCTTTTATTAGTTCCTGATGAGATTTTAGAAAAAGGAGACCGGCTCCTATCTTCTGATGAACGCCGGCTGATCCGCGGATATCTGGAAAAAGGATACCACATGCTTCATCCAGACTACAATGACTACAAGTTTCCAGAGCTGACTCTTCAGATCGTAGGACAGATGACCCGTTTAGAACACAATGTCAAAGTTCCCCTTCCGAAAAATGTACAGTGGAAAAACGGAACTCACGTTCTTCATGTTGCAAGCATGTTTGACGAATTGACTTCCATGAATCTGGATCGGGAGCCTATGTCTGAAATCCGGGCAGTGCGTTTTTTGCGGGAACACCCCGACTACTATCCAGCGCCCTTTCTCACCGCTCTCACCCAATGTATTCATATTTTACCTTCCGGGTGCTGCGTGGACTTTTCCAATGGGCAAAAAGGAATTGTTGTGGAAGAAAATGCCAAGAATTATGCCCAGCCTGTGGTTATCTTATTTTCTGACAATCAACGGGTGGATTTTGACGATGCAAAATTCCAAAAAACCATGCACATTGCAGATGTGATGAAAACCATGGATCTCCGCCTGCCCTTTGATCATGAAACCTTAAAAAAATATGCCAGCGATCCTCATATCCGTGAAACAGCCAGACGTTATGCGGAAAAGCGAAGTAAATTAGCGGCGGCGGGAAGATCTCTTTAAAAACAAAACGGGCAAAACAAAAACTTCTGCAGTACATGGAACAATGATCAGCTACATTGTTCCATGTACTGCAGAAGTTTTGTATTTTAATTCTGTCTCTTCTATTCTATCATGTCTATCATGACAATTTCACTTTCAAAGCAGCTTCATTCACTGCGGTATCCATTTGGATTCATACTCTGCCATCTCCAGGAATCCTGGCACATCCGGTCAATGCCGAATTCTGCTTCCCAGCCCAGTTCTGCTTTTGCTTTCGAAGGGTCCGCATAACAGGTGGCGATATCCCCTGCTCTTCTTGGTTTGATTTCATAAGGAATGGGCTTGCCGCAGGCTTTTTCATAGGCTTTTACCACATCCAGCACGCTGTATCCATTTCCAGTTCCCAGATTATAGATCGTAACTCCAGACTTATCTTCAATCTTCTTCAATGCCTTCACATGGCCTTTTGCCAAATCTACCACATGAATATAATCTCGAACTCCAGTTCCGTCCGGTGTATCGTAATCATCTCCAAATACACCCAGACATTTTAATTTTCCTACTGCCACCTGTGCAATGTAGGGCACCAAATTATTGGGAATTCCCTTTGGATCCTCGCCGATAATTCCGCTTTCATGTGCTCCAATCGGGTTAAAGTAACGAAGCAGTACCACATTCCACTCTGGATCAGCCACATGAAAATCTGTGAGAATCTGCTCTAACATCCCCTTGGTCTGCCCATAGGGATTGGTGATGGTTCCCTTGGGGCATTCCTCTGTAATCGGAATGATGGCCGGATCTCCGTAGACAGTTGCAGAAGAGGAAAAGATAATATTTTTCACTCCATGGCTGCGCATCACATCACACAAGATTAAAGTTCCGGTAATATTATTATAATAATACTCTAAAGGCTTCTGTACCGACTCTCCTACTGCCTTCAAACCTGCAAAATGAATCACACTGTCAATCTGCTCCTTGTCAAACACCTCTCCCAAAGCTTTGGCGTCTAAGATATCTACTTGATAAAAAGGTATGTCCGCCCCAGTAATTTTTTCTACTCGTTTTACCGCCTCTTCACTGGAGTTTACCAGATTATCCACTACAACCACATCATAACCTGCATGAATCAGCTCGATACATGTGTGACTTCCAATATAGCCTGCTCCGCCTGTCACTAAAATTGCCATATCATTCCCTCCTAAATCATCATAATTTATAAGTTATCCTGCTTCTGCCTATTTTCTAAGTCACAGTGATTATAACACATCTTCCCCATTTAGTAAATACCGTTTCTATTTACCACAAATTTTAGTAAACTACCATTCCAGTTCACGCGTCAGCCACAGGAAGACAGAGCCATGCTGCCATGAGCGCTGCTTCATGGGCGGACGCTGGGAACGCTTTCCTGGCTGCATGTTTGGACAATCTCAGCCATCTCTTCCCATTTTGCTTCCATATCTGCAACTAATTTCATCTGTGTACGGCATCGATCTATATTATGCCCTTCCCGGTGAATTTTAAAATAGGTATCTCCTTTTAAATAGTCTGTCAAAAAACGCATTCCGCATTCATAAGTCATGACTTTGGCTCCCATCGGAAGCATGGCGGTTTCCATCTCTGTAAGACTGCCGTTGCAGCCGCGGAGAAATCCTTCTGTATACAGGCGGAACAAGTGCAGATCGCAGCTTACCTTTGACAGATCTCTCTCATCCTCTTCCCCTGTACTTGCGCCAAATCGAATGGAATCTCCAAAGTCATTGACTGCCAATCCCGGCATTACCGTATCCAGATCAATCACACAGAGCCCTTTGCCTGTCTTTTTGTCCATCATAATATTATTTAACTTTGTATCGTTGTGGGTCACTCGAAGGGGCAGTTTTCCCTCTGCCTGAAGATTCCCCAGCACACAGGCAGTTTCCTTTCGGTCCCGGTAAAAGGCAATTTCTTCCATCACATTTTTTGCTCTTTTACAGACGTCCTCTTCCACTGCTTCCAGAAAAACCTGGTATCTGGCTTCCGTATCATGAAATCCTGGAATTGTCTCATGAAGGGTCTCTGCCGGATAGTCTGACAGCATCTGCTGGAAATTGCCGAAGGCCAGGGCGCTCTCATAAAAATCTTGTTCCTGCTCCACCCTGTCATAGCTCACTGCGTCCTCAATCTTATAATACATCCGCCAATATTCCCCTTGATCATCTTGATAAAGAGGTTCTCCCGTCAGGGTTGGAATGACCGTCAACGTCTCACGCAAAGCGTCTCCCCCTGCATGAATAATCTTTTTCTTCAAGAAATTGGTGACTCCCAGAATATTTTCCATCACTTCTCTTGGATTGGAAAAAATACTCTGGTTCATTCTCTGCAAAATAAGATTCGGAGTGCTTTTTACCAGAAAAGTATCATTGATATGACCGCTTCCGTAAGGAGAAATCTCCCCTGCAGCCCCTGTAATTTCAAAATGTTTCAGTGCATTTTTTGCCTGCTCCAGCATATTTTTCCTCCCTTTAACAAGATGAACCTTTTAAAAATTTTCTGGATACAATCCCTTCTTTTTCAGTTCTGCAATGGAATTGACTACCATTTCTTTATCCTCTTTATAGGTAACGCCAAACCATCTGTCACGGGAATTTAAAACCTGTACGCTTGCCTTTCCAGCTTGAAGCATATGATCCACTGCTATAGGCAGATAATACTCTGCTTTCAGCGGATTGTTGGGCAGTTCTTCTTTTAAAAATTTCTCAAATCCCAGTTCCAGCTCTTTCAAAATACTTTTGGAAAATCCCCAGATATTCATGGACACGGTACTGTCCATGGAAATCTCATGCCAGGATGCTCCGTCATCTTCCGTGTAAACCGCTTTATCCCCCTGTTTTTCAATATGGGTGCGCTCGTTGATTTTTGTCAGAAATCCTTCTGCATCTGTCTCGCAGATCCCTCTTGCCACATGTCCGTTTTCTGTCAATGTATTTTTCAAATCATACGCCACCATAGTATAACGATACTTTTCATCGTCCTGATGAGTAGTCAGATAATCATAAATTGCCTGATATGCGCTTTTCCCGTAATAATCGTCTGCATTGATCACCGCAAAGGGACCGTCCAGCACTTCTCGGCAGCACAAAATCGCATGTCCTGTTCCAAAAGGCTTCTCTCTTCCTTCTGGAATCTGATAACCTGCCGGAATTTTTTCCAGCTCCTGATACACATATTCCACCTGTATCTTTTTTGAAACCCGATGGCCAATGCTTTCTTTAAATGCTGCTTCATTTGCTTTTTTGATAATAAATACCACTTTCTCAAATCCGGCTTCCACTGCATCGTAAATGGAAAAGTCCATAATGATATGCCCCTGCTCGTCCACCGGATCAATCTGTTTCAGTCCGCCGTACCGGCTTCCCATTCCTGCCGCCATAATTACCAATGCTGGTTTGCTCATTTTAAAACCCTCCTGACTTTTATTTTATATCACCAGACCGCCTTTTCTTTCCGGCGGCCCCTCTGTATCAAAGCCCTTCTCTCACTTTAAAACTATTTTACACATTAAAACGGAATAAAATCACATCTCCGTCTTTTACCACATATTCCTTTCCTTCCAGCCCTACCAGGCCCTTTTCCTTAGCAGCCGCAAGAGAACCGCAGTCCAGCAGATCCTGGTAATTCACCACTTCTGCCCGGATAAATCCCCGCTCAAAATCTGAGTGGATCTTTCCTGCCGCCTGAGGAGCTTTCGTTCCCTTTTTGATGGTCCAGGCCCGTGTCTCGTCTTCCCCGGAGGTCAGATAACTGATCAGTCCCAAAAGGCTGTAGCTTGCCTTGATCAATTTTTCCAGTCCAGACTCTGCCAGTCCCAGTTCTTCCAAAAACATTGCCTTCTCTTCCTCGTCCAGCTCGGCAATCTCCTGTTCAATCTGTGCGCAGATCACAAAAACCTCACAGTGTTCTTCCGAGGCATTTTTCCGCACTTCCTGAACAAATGGGTTCCCGGCTCCATCTTCCGCCAACTCATCCTCTGCCACATTGGCTGCATAAATCACCGGCTTTGCAGTCAAAAGATTATAATCTTTAAACCAGCCTTCCTCATCTTCGTCTGCAGTCTCAAAGGTTTTGGCTAATTTACCATCCTCCAAATGGGCTTTTACCCGTTCCAGCAGATCCAGCTCTTTTGCCAAGGTTTTATCCATCCTTGCACCTTTGCTGGTCTTAGCGATTCTTCGTTCCAGAATCTCAATATCTGAAAAAATCAATTCCAAATTGATGGTCTCAATATCACGAACCGGATCAATGGTTCCATCCACATGAACAATATTGCTGTCCTCAAAACAGCGCACCACATGAACGATAGCGTCCACTTCCCGGATATTGGACAAAAATTGGTTTCCCAATCCTTCTCCTTTGCTGGCTCCCTTTACCAATCCGGCAATATCCACAAATTCAATCACAGCCGGCGTTACTTTTTTGGAATGGTATAGATCTCCCAGCTTCTTCAGACGTTCATCTGGAACAGTCACGATTCCCACATTGGGATCTATGGTACAAAAGGGATAATTCGCTGACTCTGCCCCTGCCTTCGTCAATGAATTGAACAATGTACTTTTTCCCACATTAGGCAGACCTACGATACCTAGTTTCATATTTATTCACATCTCCTTCTGTTATATTTCCTTAGTAAAAAGGAAACTAATACGATGGTTAATTGTACCACATAAACCATTTTCCCTCAACTTATTCTTCACTAAATTTTAAATGCCCATCTGAAAATTTAAGAAAAACAATAGGATCACTGCACGGGTTTAAAATATTTCCAGAAGTCTATGGTCTCTTTTAAATCTTCTTCTCCCGTAAATAACCCTAACTCTTTTGCAACTTCAATTGCAAAATCCACATACGCATTGGCTCTTGCAGTTATCACAAGATTATCGTTTACCACATCCCAATCCGTATTGCGCACAGACTTTATTTCACCTAAAATTCCTGCATCTTCCAGCAGATCAACCCCTGCGCAGATTCCTCCAATCACAACTTCTTCTCTCCTTAATTTTTGTAAATACAACCGCAGATTTTCATGATTGACCTTGGAAATATCGCCTCCAGGCACAATAAAACTTCTTATCTCTTCTATCGGAACATCCCTCAAAGCTTTATCAGCATTGACAGAATATCCCTCCATTGTTCTGACGGTTTTCCCGTCCAGAGAGCACAGCACCATATCGCATTCTGTACAGCTCATAAAATAATTCAGTATCACGATCTCATAAAAACAACTGGTATCATAAATAAGAAAAACATCTTTCATACAAATTCCTCCCTTACACAGCCTGCTTTGCCGCCATAGGCATAAAAACCATACCTTTTCAAAAACAGTATATCTTATTCTCAGAACCATATCAACTTTTAGAAAACATATTTCCACTCCGCCTCAGTGCGATAATTCTCTTTTATCTGATAGGTAATCCGAAGGAACTTCCTATCAGATAAAAAAGAACAACAGAGAAAATTCTCCATTGTTCCACATATCTTCCTTATTTTTTGGCAAAACTTCAAACAGAAATACTAATACTTCCCTTCCCAGCTCCCTGTACTGCTCCTGTGCTGGTATAGATCATCCCTTCCCGTTGACCGCCCGCCGCCGGCTGGCCTGCAGAATCGGACTGGGCCGTAAGACCTGAGGAATTGATTTGTTTTGGCAAAGTGGTATCATCTTTCTGCATTTCCAACATTAGCTTTCCTTCTTCACTGATCTCCACCGTGTCTGCATCATTTTCCTTTTCCCCTGTGATCTTTTCCTCTTGTTCTGCACGCTCCCTTTTCAGCTTCTCGATCATCTTTTCCTGCTCTGCTTTCGCCTTTTCTTTTGCCAGTTCTGCGTCTTTTTCCATGCCCTCCTCTGCCTCAGCCTGATATTCATGAGTCTTTTGGGCAAAATCTCCGGCATATTCCATGGCCCGTTCCATCACCGCAATATCCCCTCTTCGCCTGGCCTCCTTAAATACCCGGATAGGCGTCTGCATCACCTTAAAGTTTGTGCTGGCTCCTGTGAGCCCCTCCATCGTTTTACTATGCATCCGAAAACCTCCTTCTCTCTGCTGTCAGCTCCTTTTAGAGCAGGCTCCGATTCTGTTTCTATCATGCAATCCTTCAGACAGCCTGCCTGTTACATAATAGTTTCTAATCACCTTTTCGGATACCCCAAAAACCTTTTTTAGCTTCCTGTCTCAAGAGGTTTCTTCTTTGTCACATATGGTCTCGCAAGGCAGCAGGATGGAAACCGCAATACTCTGATCCTCCTGTTCTACCCGCATCACACCCTGATACCGTTCCACCGTTTCCCACACATTCCACAATCCTATGCCATGGTTTCCCGGAACTTCTTTTTTCCCTGAAATTACTTTTTCCAAAGCTGTTTTTTCAAAAATCACCTTTCTTCCTGAGACCATTTTCGGCCCAGAAACTATTTTTTTACACGCTTCTGCATTTATGCTGTTTTTTACCTCCAGAATCAGAAAACCTTTTTTCCGCTCAGACCGTATCGCAATCCACCGTTCCTGGCCTCTTGCTATTTTCTCACAGGCCTCTATGGAGTTATCCAAAAGATTTCCAAGGATCACGCAGAAATCAAAGTCCTCTATTTTTATATCCCCTGGCAGGTACATGGCGCAATCCCAGGAAATCCCTTTCTTTTCCGCCCGCTGCCGCTTCTGTGAAAGCAAAGCGTCAATGGCCTGATTCCCCGTTACTTCCCTAGCTTCCAGCAAACTCCCGGTTTCCAACATTTTTTGAAGATATTGGTCCATCTTCTTCCATTCCTGATGTTCCAGCAACCCCTGAAGGCCCAGAACATGATTTTTCATATCATGTCTGAGCCGCTCCATTTTCACATATTGTTCTTCCAGCAGACGATAGGAATCCACCTGAGCCTGATACTGTTCTCCTTTGGCCTGCTCCCGGTAAATCTGATTCAAGCCAAAGATATAGAATCCAAGTCCCAGGATACCCAGCAGGGCCAGCACCAGATTGAAACTATGACTGATAAGCTGATTCTGATACAGACCCAAGCTCTCTTCTCCCCGCATCATGATTCCTCTTGTAATTCCCCAGGTAAAAAAGTCTCTGATTCCTATCACGCAGAGAGGCGGAAAAGCCGCTATCAGATACCACCTTTTTACTTTTCCTTCCATCACTGAACCCAATGGTTCTCTTAGCAGATATACAAAGCCTGCCACCGTCAAAACCTGTAAAAAACTGATCGCTAATTCTCCTGAGCCCTGAATCACAAGTTCCCCTTGGGTTGTATGCAGACAGACTAGCAGGAGAATAGAAAAGCAGGAGCCGCCTGCCTCAGCGGCCAGCTCCATGATAGCAATCCAAAGAACAGAGGTCAATATCTTTTTCTCTCTTTCCCCCTGAAACAAGAGAATAGTTATTCCCACAAACATCAGATGGGTGGATACCATTCCCCCAAGATAAGAAACGTTTTGGCAAATCAGATTCCCCGTCTCATAGCTGAAGTATGCCAAAATTAGAAAAACCGTTGACCTTTTCGGAGAACATGTGAGATATTTTTTACAGAATTGTTTTGCCAGCCAGGCATAGCCCAAATAGAGAAGCCCTGTAAAAAAGCAGTATAACATCTCTTCCCTTACGTCCATAATTCCTCCTTTTGGCAAAATATATTTTTAAGTAATTGCGAAACTCAATACTTTTCCAAATTTCATGTACCATTCAAAAAATTTGAGTATAAATATTTTCTCATACAAAAGGCGAGAAATGCATTCCAGCACCATGGAAGCGTGACTCAAAGAACCATGGAAGCCTTTGCTGAACATGATTCTTTGTATTCAGAGGCTCGCTGGAATGTTTGGTGCGTCCAGCATTTCGGTCTTTTGTATGAAGAAAATATTTGAGGGAAACTGTGGTAATGGTACATGAAATTTTGATCATTAAGCAGTTTCGCAATTGCCTAAAACATATTTTCCATCACAGAAGAAAATCCAGTATTTTCTGACAGAATGCATCATATCTTCTTCTGGCGATGATGATCCGCTCCCCGTTATCTAAAACTGCTTCCTGCCGATCATAACTTTTCACGTAATTCAAGTTTACAAGATAGCTTTTATGGCACCGAAAAAATCCTTTCCCCAAAAGCTGCTGTTCTAATAGTCCGATCTGTTCATAAAATTCCAGTATCTCCTCTGACTGATGAGCATAGATCATGCGTCCCCTGATCTCAAAATAGTAAATATCTGACAGAAACAATTTTTTCTTCTGCCGCTGCTGGGTGACAATGATAAAATCTTTTGAAACCTGTCTGATCTTTTGTACCGCCCGGTTTAAAACATTTTTCATTTTTTCTTCACTCACCGGTTTGACCAGATACCAAAAGGCCTCCACTTCATAGGCGTCAAATACGTAAGATCCGCTGGATGAAAGAAAGATCAAAATCCCATCGAAAGATTTCTGACGAAATAATTCTGCTGTCTGCATTCCGTCCAGTTCTTCCATTATGATGTCTAAGAACACAATGTCAAATTGTTCTGATGTTTCCAGAAGTTCTTTTCCACTATTAAACTGGCGGATCAGGCAGGGAATCTGCCTTTCTTCCAAAAATGTGCGGATTTTCTTGGCAATCTGGTCACACACTAAGATTTCATCATCGCATACTGCAATGGAGATCATAAAATTTCCTCTTTTCTTCCCAGCCTATTCCTTACAAATAAAGATCCACGACCTTTCCAGGTTCTGCATCCTGTTCACGGTCTCCTTCTGATTTCTGCTTCATTTCTTCCTGCCGGTCTTCTTCTGGTTCCGCTTTCTGTGACGCTTTCAGCTCTTCATTTGCGGCGCCTAACGTATTGATCTGGGACTGTTTCACCTTAGAGGCTCCTTCTTCCATCTCTGCCAATTTTTCCTCTTTCTTTGACACATCTGCGCCTCGGCTTTTATCTAGTTTAATCTCTGTCTTCAAAATAGCCGCCTGATTTTCCATTTCAGATGCAACGCCGCCCTGTACCTGGGCCTGCTTCATGGCAGAATCTGCTGAGATCATAGCTTTCATGCCAGCCTGAGACATACCCTTTTCTTCAAAGCTTGATTCTTTTTTTCGTTTACCGCCCATCCTCTTTTCCTGGGAGCGATCTGTCTCCTGATTCTTTTTTGCATTCATGGCCTCTCTGCGCTGTTCTATCTGATGCTGCCTCAACTGATTCTGCAGATCGCTGATTTCCTTTAGAATCTCCTGACGCCTTTTCGCCTTTTCTTCCATACTGATCTTCTGATCAGAAGAAAGATTCTGAAGCTCCTTTTGTTTATTAGCAATCTGTTTTTGAATATTCCTGCTTACAGAATCTGTCTGCTGCAATCCCCCCTGACCGGCCCTGGGATTACTGTCATTTACACCGCTGATTCTCATTTTTGACCTCCTGTTCTTTTCCTGAAATCCTTTTCCTGCTCCGTCACAAATTATCTCCTTGTGATTATCGGTTATTTCGGAAGAAAAACAGTCATCCTAAAGTCAAATGTTTTTAACGGCCCTTTTTATGTTGTAAACAAAAAAGTCTTCTATCAGCCACCCCGTATATCTTTGTCAAGACGACACCATTATCTTCTGGCGGAAAAGAAACTAATCAAAATTTCCTTAATATGATTATATCGTCTGGCATAAGAGTTTTCCACCCGGATCATCTGCAGTTCCCGTTCCCTGCACAATTTCTTTTTCTGTTCTTCCCTCTGCAGCAGCACTTCCTCATCCAGATGTTCTTTTCCATCCAATTCGATGATCAATACTGGTACTTCCTGTTCTCCCTGCTGCTCATACACCACAAAGTCAAAGGTCTCTTCATAGAATAAGTCCCTCTGCTCTGAATGAGTTCCAAATATCTCTGGAACTTCTACTTTTTGCCGAACCTGAAAGCGGTTCTGAGACAGCCAGATATTTTCTAAGGCATGGTTCAGATTCTGGAAAAAAGCTTCTTCTGTTTCTGTGCTGAAAGGTTTGACTCCCAATGCCCTGGAATTGACTTTTTTCTGGCTTACCTGGGATCTTCCATTCTGCTTTACATACTGAATCAGCTCATACAGATCATCCTCCTCATTCCTTTGATGCAGTCGTTCCAGATTTTTCATATCGGACAGGATAATCAGCTTATCTTTGGCTCTGGATGTAGCCACATTGATCAGTTCCTTGTTATTTTTCAGCCATTGATAAGTGCCTGTCTGAGTCTGTCCTGTAATGGCTGTGGAAAATAACACAATATCTTTCTCATCTCCCTGAAATGCATGGACGGTTCCGCAGTCCACATTGGTAAGACAGGCTCCCTTTATGGTCTCTTCCAGCAGCTTCCGCTGGTTCACAAAAGGAGTGATCACGCCGATGGTCTTATCTGGATTCTGAGCTGCATATTTTATGATTTCCTCCACCTCTCCCGGAGCCGTATTTTTTTCTTCGCCAAGGCTGTCTTTTACATCCAGATACAACAAGGGATCTTCTTCTTTGCTCTTACTTCGAATACAGAGTTTTTCATTGTAATATTTTCGATTGTTAAAACCGATGATTTTCTCGTGACAGCGATAATGGTAATGAAGCAGAACCTCGTCGCTCACCGCGTCGCAGGCCAGAAACGTCTTATAGATGGAATTCTTTCGGTAATCGTACTCCTCAGAAACTCCATATCTCTTTCTGAGCTTTTGATTGGTCATCTCTTCTAATTGGATCACTGGATTCAACTGCTGAGGATCTCCCACCAGCATCAGACTGGTTCCCCGAATCACAGGTACCAGGGAAACAGCAGTGTTACACTGGCTGGCCTCGTCCACAATTACCATATCAAACATGGGAGCCGGCTCCCCCAGTTTATGAGCAGAAATGCAGGTGGTGGCTATGATGGGAAAGACCTCCTGCAGTTTCTTGATATTTTCCTTTTTACTTAAATATCTAGAAAAGTCTTCCATCTGCATCTTCTTGTTTTCATTTTGCAGAATTCTTCTCAATTCTTTGTGCTTGGGCTGATCCAGCTTTTTTATATAACGGGCAGAGGTATAATACAGATACTTTTTCAGCTCTTCCATATCATCATCCAGAAAAGAAAAAGCCTCTTCCTCCGTAATCGTCCCTGCCTTTTCCATTTTCCGCGTCACCTGTTCCATCTGCCTTCCCTGAAGATCCGCCTGAAAGGGCAGCATTTGAAAGGACAGTTTCTGGCTGTTTTCATATTCCAGCATACGGCCAATAGTTTCTTTCCGTTCTCTCAAATCCAGCAGTTCCTCATAGCGGCGCAATAGATCAGACAGCCGCCTGGCCCGCTGAATCCTGTCATCTTTATTTCGATCCAAGGTGGATTCATAGACTTTGATCTTCTGAGTCCGCTGATACACCTGTTCCATGTATTTCAAGGCTTCTTTCATTTTCTCTGTATTACCCAGACGCAGCACCGGAAAGGAAATCGGCTGTTTCTGATACTCCATACCCAGCAGTTTCTCTACCACACCGTTGATGGGATGATTATTATAAGACACAAAAAGCACCGTCTTTTCGTTGAAAAAAGCTGTGATAATGGTGTTGATAATGGTGCTTGTCTTTCCAGTTCCCGGCGGCCCCTGAATATATGCCACTGGATATTTCATGGCGTTGTTGATGGCTAAAAGCTGATCCAGATTCACTTTTCTGTCTTTTAATATCACCGGGTATGCTTTGCGTCGGACTGGTCTTCGCAGCATTTCTCCAAAAAATGCCTGCACAGGGCCGGTCACCTGCTGGCTCTGATACATATCAATAATTCCCTGGTATTCTTTGTGCAGATCCAGCACAATATCCATCCCTAAGCCGATCATATAAGGCATATCATCCACTCCTAACACTTGGCGGTTTCGTCTGGTGATACACTCTTTGATTTTTTCCTGATTTTGTTCAAACTCCCCTAAAAGTTCATACTCTTCTGCATCCAGATATTTCCGTATATTTTCTTTTACCCCATCCAAGGTATACTCTGTACAGATCACAATCTCGTCTTCTGGTCGCAATACCCTTTTTTTCACATCCAGCTGCAGTCTGCGGTAAGCCAGCACATACAGTCCGCGAGGCGTATGAATGCTGAGCACATTCATAGCAAGCTGCTGCATTTTCCAATGTCCTTCCCCCAGTCCTGCCCTGGCGTCACTGTTTTCTTTTCTGGTTTTCTCTCTGGTCTTATACTGAAAGTTTTTCACAATCATACGAAACTGTTCTTCCTTCAGCTGATACTCCATCCCCCGAAAACTTTCTCTGTCCAGATATCGAATCAACTCAAAATCAGAATAATAAGGTACTGTGTCCATGCGATTGCACATTTCCAGATAATTCAATATTTTTAAGTTTACCGTGTGGTCAAACAGATCTTTGTATTTATACGGATTCTGGTCGATATCCTGCACCAGTTCTTGATTGATGGGGCAGTAAGAACCTTCCACAATACCGGAGGAAAGAATAGAATCAATATAGATCATCTCAAAGGTCTCCGTGGTATACCGGCCCAGATGCAGCCCTTCTACTTTCAGCGTACGTTTCTTGGGATTCAAGTCACAGATTCCAATCCAGTACCTTGAAATCTGTTCCTCTTTATTCCGATATTCAATACTCAACCACTTTCCTTCGTGGATTGCTCGAAAAATATCTCTGCAGACATGATCCATTTTCTTTACTCCTTCTAAAAACCCTTTTCTCCTGGTAAATTATTCTAAAAATCACTTAATATTTTTCATACTAGAAAGATTATACTTCCTTTTCTAAGATCTGTCTATCATACTTCACAGGGGCTCCTCTGCTGCAAAAACAGAACCATTTCTGTACTGCGCAAAATGATTGTATTCAGCAAAAATCCCAGCACATCATCATACTGTCATGTACCGGGATTTTCTTTCTTCTGCCTATTTTATTTTTTACACTCTGTCTTCTTAGCTACTTCTTAATCTTAACCTGTTTCACCTTACTGTAACTGCTGCAGTATTTTTTGTGGTTTACAGTCTTATAGGAGCGGATTTTATAATAGTAAGTTTTTCCCTTGATCACTCCCTGATCTGTATAAGACGTGGTCTTATTCTTCTTGATGGTTTTGATCCTTTTATAATTTTTTGTCTTTTGGGTAGAACGGTAAATCTCATATCCAGTTACATTCTTATCTCGTTTCCAGGTGAGTTTCACCTTTCTTTGACTCTTATTTTTTACTTCTTGAAAAGCTGCTTTTTGTGGATTGATCTTAAAAGTAACTTCTTTACTTCCGGTATAATTCCCTTTCCCTTTTATGGTGATCTTTGCCATACCGATTTTTTTACTGCTGCCGGAAATTGTGTAGTCTGTATTATTTTTCAATTTTGTATTGCCATATTTTACAGTTACCTTTGGTTTTATTACTTTTCCCGTATATACCTGATCACTGATCCCACTTATTTTTGCATTTTTGATATCTATCTTGTCATAAATAACATTTAAGCGGTAAGTTCCCGTATAGGGATTATGATTACCAGTCATATTTCCTGTTATCTTTAGATAATAAGTACCTTTTTCCAAAGACACCGTATAATTATCTTTCCGACTGCCAGTGCTTAGGTTCCATTCGCTGCCTTCCTTTTTCCACCTCTGATTCCCCTTACTGTCATAAATATATGCACTGTAGTACCTCATATAAGAAGTCACAGAAATCTTTACGTCTATTTTCTTAGTCAATTGAAAACGAAAAATATCGCAGGAATCGTTCAGGGCAATCTGTCCATTGATATTCTGTCCCGACTTAATCTGAACTGCAGTATTGAAATCATTGTTGGGCTCTTTGTGATTGACTTTTGCATCTTGATACGATACTTTCAATTGATACATTCCTGTGGCATTGATGCTCTTCCCCAGAATCGTAGATGCATCTATTTTACTCTTTCCAGAAACCTCCATGTAATAGGTTCCTGCCAGAAGATCAATCTGATGGGTATCACTGCGTTTCCTCATATTCTCATTCCATTTATTATAATCTGTTTTCCACACACGTTTCCCGCTGGAATCAGTAAGCTCTATTCCATAATACTGCATGTAAGAAGTAACGTCCATGGTCAGTCTCCCTGCTGACCTCAGCGTAATTTTATAGATATCTCTATCGTCATTGACTGCGATCTGTCCGGTAATTGTTTTCTGGAAAGCCAGATTAGAAGCCTGACTGTTATTGTTGTTCGGCTCTGGATAAGTCTCGTTTACTTCTGTAAAACCTGTCTCAATCTGCCAGGTACCTGCCATATCGGAAGCAGTGCTGCCTCCTATAGTACCTGAATCTCTTTTTACTATTGTCATTTTCAGGTAATACGTTCCCTTTGTGAGATCTGCTTCCAAAGTATCCTTGCGGGGACTCACACTGCCTTCATATAATTTTTCTTCACTCCACACTGTTTTGCCTTCTGTATCCTGAATGCTGATCTTGTAGGTGGCATAAGAAGTCACCTTCCATCTGGTCCTTCCCGGCTTTGAGATGGTAAATTGATAAGTATGGGTATCTCCCACTCCAGTTACTTTCCCGGAAAGCTGATCTTTTCCCAAAGTAATCGTCTGTACTCCGCTGGCTCCTGCTCCCCGCTGCTGTCTCTCTTCCATTTTCCGGATCTCTTTCGTCTGCTCTATGGCAAATACTGGCATATCAGAGAATCCCACTGCTACGATGACTGCCAGAAACAATGCTAATACCCTCTTCATCTGACTCCTCCTAAAACCTTCTTTTTCTCATTGTCACTTTTGACATTTCTATTCTATTCCCGGTTCCTTCATATTTCAAGAATATTTTCCTGCTTTTCCTACAAAGTAATTGGAGTGTCAAAAACCCATGAATATCCTGGACCTCTCTGTCACTTCTTCTCATTTTCTTTTCCATCCCTTTTCTCTATGCCTTCTTGTTAAAAGATGACAGCATCTCATTGTCCTTCATATTGAAAAACTTTTCTCTGTCGTTATGGGGGAATAGCAATTCCATATAGAGATTTCCCAGCAAACCTTTCACCTCGTCTGCATCTACCTCTTCCACTGGCAGTTCTTTCAGTTCCATCTGCCTTAAATTAGCGAGAACATCCTCTATCTTCTGCCCATCAATAGGATTTTTCTCAAAAATCGGTGGAGGCGGCGTCTGCTTTGGCTCTTCTGGCTCTGGCTGTAAAATCTCTTTGGTTTCCGGCATCTTATATACCAAATTTTTGCATGTCTTCTCAAAACATTCTGGATCATATTTCGATAAGTACTTTAGATCTTCCATGGTCAACGTGTGCTTATTATGTATTTTAATATAAATGTTTACTAGACGGGTATCCTTTTCCATAACAGCCTCCTTCCTGACTTTTTCATCTGCCAGGGATAGTGTTAGGAGCATGTAACATCGATTTTTTCCTTTTCAGCTACTCCCTTGACCATATCCTCAGACACATCCAGCATTTCGGCCACATAAGGAACATGATTGTTCTTTTTTAAAAAATTAGCAATTAATTGTTCCATTCCTTTTTCCATTCCTTTTTCCATTCCCCACTCAACGATTGCTCCGCTCAGATTGCACATAAGATCCAGCCTCCTTCCCACATCTCCATTCATTGGAATTTGATATTCCTTTTCTAATATATCTTTTCGCTGTTTCAAATTCAATTCCGGCAGCAAAAGTGTTTCTAATAATCGATGCAGCCGATACTCTTTTTTAATAATATCAGTATAACACACCCATTCCTTTTCGTACAGATACATCAGCGGAAGACAACATATCGTTTCCAGTATTTTCGTTCCTGGTATGCACAATCCAGCATCATCTGTAAACAGATCTGCTTACCGATAGAGACGATCTGCTGGACCATTATTTCCTGATCCTGCCAGAGCAATTTTGCAGTAGAAAAGCCGCAGATTCTGTCCACCGGATAACTGCACTTTTGAAACTTACGGGCACTGTAGCAGGTAGCTGAGGACTCAAACAGCAGATACGTTTGATCCCCGTCCCAGACCACTTCTTCTGCCATAGGCGGAAACTTACGGGAGCCATAGCAATCATACAGATTTTTTCCGGTATCAAGATCCTGATATATTTTGTAAAAATACAATTCTGAATCCAGATGGCGTCCTTTGGAAGTGGACACTAGCAGATATGTTTGATCTCCCAATTCCATAAAAGCGGCTCCGTTGGCAAATTCTGGAATCTGAAGATCCTCTGTCTTCTCTAAAGTAAACACTTTTTCATTTTCTGTACGTTCACAAACTACCTGAAACCCTCTGAGGCTCCCTGTCCCCGTGGTTCTGTTGGCGTAAGTTCCCACCCACAATTTTCCTTTGTGCCAGGTTACGAAGGAAGCTATCACTCCGCAAGGTACATTTTGATCATATTTTTCCAACTCATAACTGCTCTTTTTTTCCTCTGCCGCCTGCCGGACCACATCATAGGAAATCACACTGCACTGCCTGCTGGTGCTTTTTGCGATCCACACATTTTCCCCGTCAAATGCTACGCCTCCCACATGATTGACGTCTGGCAGAACAATCGTAGTCAACAGCTCTCTTTTTTGGGGATTCTGATTTGACAATACATACAATACGGATCGATTCACTCTGTACTCCAGTCTGTTTTGATTCTCACTGTCTCTAAAAAATTCACCTGTATCATAAGCAGTCACCAGCATATAATCTCCCGCAATACAGATTCCCTGAGGCACCATCCGGCTGCAGGTTTCTCCTAAAATATCTGTAGATTCCAATCCTGGCACAGGAGCAGCGTATTCTTCTTGGTAAAGAGTTTCAAAATAGGGATAGTGATCTAAGGTGTCCTGAAACTTCTCTTCATATCGAAAATCCATACTGGTAAAATCATTCTTTTTTATTTCAGTTTCCATATTTTTGAAAAAAGAAAGGGCCGCATGGATTCCTCCTCCTGTAATCAGGAGACACCATGCAGCCACTGTCACGTACTGTAATACCTTGTATTTAAAAATGCTCTTTTTATTTTTTCGTTTCTTCATACATTTTCCGCCCTCGCCGCTGTTTTAGAACATTGCTGTCATTATTTTTAGTATATCCAATAAATTTACATACAGCATTAACAAAAAATGTATATTTTGTAAACTTTCTAGGAAAAATTTCCCAGTCCTTGTATCATTCGGATCTTCCGTCTTCTTGGTTTAAAATTTTTATAATATACTGCTTTTAATCTCATCTAAGATCCCATTGGCAGCCATTTCTTTGCTCATCCGTTCCAGGGCTCTGGTCTTTTCTCTGGTGATCAGCGTAAGGACATTGGTGTCTGTGCCAAATCCTGCTCCTTCTACTTTCAAGTTATTGGCGGCAACCAGATCTAGATGTTTTTTCTCCAGTTTGGCCCTGGAATTTTCTTCCAGGTTTTGGGTTTCCATGGAAAATCCACATAAAAAACTGTGAATCTTTCCTTCTGTCTTCTGCCTTCCCAATTCTGCAAGAATATCTTTGGTCCGCTCTAGCTGAATGCCAGCCTCTCCTTCTGATTTTTTGATCTTCTCTGAAGCTGCTTTAGCCGGACGGTAATCTGCCACTGCGGCCGCTTTGATGATAATATCCATCTCTGGTGCGCGTCTTATCACTTCCTGATACATTTCTTCTGCGGAAGTCACATGGATCACCTTTAAGAATCTAGGCGGCTCCAATGCCGTTTTTCCTGTAACCAGGGTTACCTGCCCTCCCCGAAGCATTGCCATCTTCGCCAGAGCATATCCCATTTTTCCTGTAGAATGATTGGTAATATAGCGCACCGGATCAATGGCTTCTATGGTGGCTCCTGCTGTTACCAGAATCTTCTTTCCAGCCAGATCTTTTGGACAGGCAAGCTCTCTTAGTACATATTCCACCAACACGTCCTCTGCCGGCAGCTTTCCTTCTCCAATGTCTCCATTGGCCAGCATTCCGGTATCTGGCGGAATGATCTCGTAACCGTACCCCTCCAATTTTTTCAAATTATCCTGCTGAATGGGATTGCGGTACATATTGTGGTTCATCGCCGGAGCAATTAATGTCTTACAGGTACACGCCATCACTGTGGTGGTCAGCATATCGTCTGCAATCCCGTTTGCAATCTTTCCAATAATATTTGCGGTAGCTGGCGCAATCAGCACCAAATCCGCCTGCTTTGCCAGCGCCACATGTTCCACAGAAAATTCAAAATTACGGTCAAAGGTATCTACGAGACATTTATTTCCCGTAAGGGTTTCAAAAGTTGTGGCAGTAATAAAGTTTCCAGCATTCTCTGTCATTAACACATGGACGTTGCAGTGGAGTTTTTTTAACATCCTTGCCACATTGGGCATCTTATATGCGGCAATTCCTCCTGTCACGCCTAATAATACTGTTTTTCCCTGCAGCATGAAAGCCTCCTTCTAAAATCGTGCAGCATTTCCTCAATGATTCCTTTTTTATCCATTGTCGTTTAGAAAGTTCCCTCTCTAAAATTGCGCAGCCTTTCCCACAACGTGTTTTCAGGAAATCTGCCCGTGCTTTTCGTAAGTGGTAATTTTAGAAATTTTATTTTCCTCGTCTACAAACACCACCTGGGGACGGAAATCTGCCGCTTCTTCCGGCGTCATCTGTGCATAGGCCATAATGATGATATGATCCCCTGTCAGCACTTGTCTGGCTGCCGCGCCATTTAAACAGATCATGCCGCTGCCTGGCTCCCCTGCTATAGTATAGGTCTCAAAACGGCTGCCATTTTCAATATCTACAATCTGTACATTCTCATACTCTAAAATTCCTGCCGCTTTCATCAGTTCTGGGTCCACCGTGATGCTTCCCACATAATTCAACTCTGCCTGTTTTACCACTGCCCGATGGATTTTTCCTTTTAACATTTTTAAATACATGGCCTTTCTCCTTTTTCTAAACGAGGTACGTAAAATTATCAATCAGTCTTGTCTTTCCAATGTAAACTGCAACTGCCGTAAGAACCGGGGCATTTATCTTATTTACCGGTTCTAAGGTCTCTGCGTCCACAAGTTCCACATAATCCACTTTGGCAAGGGGTTCTGCCTTCATATTTCTCAAAATGGCCTCCCGCACTTTCCGTCCATTTCGTTCCCCTGACTCTAACATCTCTTTTCCCACAGACAGAGATTTGCTGAGGATCAGCGCCGCCTTTCGCTCTGCCGGATTCAGATAGGTATTCCGGGAACTCATGGCAAGCCCGTCCGGTTCCCGGACAATGGGACAGCCTACGATCTCCAGATTAAAATTCAGATCCCGCACCATACGCCGGATTACTGCAAGCTGCTGGGCGTCTTTTTCCCCAAAATACGCCCGGTCCGGCGTTACAATATGAAACAGCTTAGACACCACTGTGCACACGCCTCTAAAATGTGTGGGCCTTGTCTTTCCGCAAAGTCCCTTGGTCAGTTTGTCCATATCCACAAAAGTGCAGTGATCCGAAGAATACATTTCCTCTGGTTCTGGGTGAAAAATCAAATCTGCACCTGCTTCTTCACAGAGAGCGGCGTCTCTCTCGATATCTCTTGGATAGCTGGACAAATCTTCATTGACGCCAAACTGGGTAGGATTCACAAAATCACTGACTACCACCCTGTCATTTTCACTGACTGCTCTCACAATCAGGCTTTTATGGCCTTCGTGAAGGTATCCCATGGTGGGCACCAGGCCAACGGAATGGCCTTCTCCCCGCCACCATTTAATAATGGAACGCAATTCTTCTATGTTGTTTACAATCTGCATTTTCCTCTCCCTTTCTCATACAACCTATCTAAATAATTGCGAAACTGCCTAATGATCAAAATTTCATGTACAATGACCAATAGGATTAGAGTTTCAAAAAATCAATACAATTTTTCTATCACATCATCATCTATCTTGAAGGTATGTTCTGGCGCTGGGAAGGTCCCGCTCTTCACTTCTTCACTGTATTTTTGAAATGCTTCTTTCATCTGAACGCCGATCTCACCAAACCGTTTCACAAATTTAGGTTTGAAATCTCCAAACATAGAAAGCATATCTTGATACACCAGTACCTGTCCATCGCATCCGGCTCCTGCTCCAATTCCAATCGTTGGAATCTGCAATTTTTCTGTTACCAGTTCTGCCAGTTTGGCCGGCACACATTCCAATACCACAGCCACCGCTCCGGCCTCTTCCACAATCTTTGCGTCTTCTAGAAGCTTCCTTGCCGCTGCTTCTGACTTTCCCTGTACCTTAAATCCTCCGAATGCATTTAAGGACTGAGGGGTCAGTCCCAAATGGGCAACTACTGGAATGGAAGCATTAGTAATGGCGCGGATATGATCTGCAAACTCTCTTCCACCTTCTAGTTTCACTGCCTGAGCTCTTCCTTCCTTCATCAGCCTTCCTGCATTGCATACTGCGTCATAGACGGATGTCTGATAAGACATAAAAGGCATGTCCGCCACAACCAGCGCGTTTTTCGCGCCTCTTGCCACTGCCCTGGTGTGATGTATCATATCTTCCATGGTCACCGATAACGTATCTTCGTACCCTAACATCACCATACCCAGGGAGTCTCCCACCAAAATCATATTAATGCCTGCTTCGTCAATCAATTTGGCCATGGAATAATCATAGGCAGTAAGCATTGTCACTTTTTCCTTGTTTTCCTTGGCTTCCCGTATTGTTACAACTGTGTTTTTCATCCTTCCTTCTCCTCACTTGCTTTCTAATAATCGCTTCATTTCCAGATAGCCGCGCTCTGGGTGCCTTCGCTCTGCAAGTTCTGCAACCAGCCTTCCCACTGCACGGTAAGAAGACTCCCATTCTGGTCTGTCCATCTTTTCCAAATGCTTTTGGACGGTCTTAAGGTCATTGCGCTCAATGGGACCCGTCAGCGCCTGTGCGCATCCGCGGTAATGGACTTCTTCAGGAAGTTCCATTTTGGTACAGGTTTCCCTTTCTTTTGGCTCTTCCCGCTCAAATATGGCTTTTACATTATTTTCCACCAAAGGCTTCAAAAGGGTATAGGACAACTGCTCAGAAACACCTGATTCCTGCAGCAATTCTACCGCCATGGAAATTAAACCCACCACCTGATTGCTTGCAATGCTGGTGGCTGCATGGTATTTCACCTTTTCCGCTGTGGAAATCTCCACGATTTGATTAGGCAGCAGCTGAAAAAGACCCTGCATCCGCCTCAAAGCTTCTGGATCTCCTTCCACCGCAAAAACTGCGCTTGTTAAATTTTGATAAGCTGTGAATTTATTACTGAACGCGTAAATAGGATGGATGGAACAGACAACTGCGCCTGTCTCTCTCCAATTCGAAAATATATCACTTGATAAAGAACCACTAAAGTGGCAGATCACTTTTCCTTTCACATTCTTTTCTGCAATGCAATCCCAAACCTCTAAAATTGCTTCGTCTGTGGTAGTAATAAAAAGGGTATCGCTTACGTTCATCAGTGAATCTAATGTTTTAAAATATTCTGTGCCTGTAAATTGAGCAGACTCTTGTCCGCTGCTCTCGGTTCTGCTGTAAAAACCCTTGACACATCCGCCGTGATCCACCACATATTTTCCCAATGTGGTGCCCACTTTTCCGGCGCCTACAATTCCTATCTCCATATCTTCCTCCATTCTTTGCAGAAAGATCTGAAATTTATCAAATGATACAGTTTCTTTTCTGAATACCGTTCGCTGATAATTTATCACATATGAGATCATTTTACAAGGGTTTCTCACAGGAGTTTCT
Organism: Lachnospiraceae bacterium; assembly: GCA_022792535.1. Taxonomy (GTDB): domain Bacteria; phylum Bacillota; class Clostridia; order Lachnospirales; family Lachnospiraceae; genus Petralouisia. The sequence continues at coordinate 12,535 of JAAWBG010000001.1, read as the reverse complement.
GGATTTCTTCTGGTTATTTGATTCTACGCGGCCTGTCTCTCCTGGCTTTCATCCAACGAAAATAAGAGGAACCATTCCTAAAATAAAACATTCCTGCTCCGATTCCCAATAAAACTGCAAGGCCCAAAATGATCTGAAAAATTTTTCTGATTCCTGCTTTCCGGCCTTTTTGCATCTGCTCCTCCTTTGCTGGAATAACTGAAATTTTTCCTGCGTGATTCTGAGCTTCCACGCCCCTGTCAATGAGAATATCTGCTTCTCCTACCTTTCGTCCGGCGTAAGTATATGCGAAAACTCCTGCCGGATTCCCTTCTTCCGTCCCTTCCAGGATCTCCCTGGATGCCTCTGTAAAATCTACTCCTTTGGGAAGCAGAATCCATCCATCGGAATCTAGGATCAAGGCGTGATCCTCTTTATCTTTACTGGAAAACTGATTTTGAAATTCATCTAAGGCCTCTTCTTTTTCATGTTCCGCCACATTCCATATCTGAAAATTTTCAAAGCAGTCGTCTAAAAGAGCTGCCGTATCCAGGTACTGTTTGGTGGCCTTTTCATTTAGCACTACGCAGATCAATGTCATCTCATTTCGTCTGGCAAAGGTCACCAGCGTATTTCGGGCTGCTGAGGTGTACCCGGTTTTTCCTCCTATGCATCCCTGGTATAGATACTCCGGCCCTTTATGTTCATTTAACATTTTATGGTCGTTTGTGAGATAGGTTTCTTCTTTGTGCTTATTGGTAGGAGGAATGGTATATGTTTTTGTTCCGGCAATTTTACAGAATGTCTTGTTTTTCAAAGCTGCTCTGGATATCAAGGCCATATCATAGACCGTTGTGTAATGTTTCTCATCCGGCAGCCCATTGGGATTATTAAAATGAGTGTTCCGGCACCCTAACTCTTCTGCCTTTTGATTCATCATCTGGATAAAGCCATCGTAATCGCCGCCCACATGCTCTGCAATGGCATAAGCACACTCGTTAGCAGACTGCAGCATCATTCCATAGAGACATTCTTCCATTGTCATGACCTCGCCTACATCGCGGGCAATGCCGGAGCCCTCTGTTTTAAAAACAGCATCTTTGGAAAAAACAACCTCCTCTTCCAAACTGCTGTTTTCCACAGCCAGCAGCGCTGTCATAATCTTAGTAATGCTGGCAGGATAACGTTCCATATGAATATTCTTTTCATACAATATCGTTCCTGTAGAAGCCTCCATAACGATTGCTGTTTCGGTTTCCACCTCAATGCCCTTGGGCCAATTTTCCTCTGCCTGCGCTGCCGATGCATAAACTGGAAGGCAGGAAAAAACGATAAAGAAAAATCCAATCCATATCCCTGCTGTTTTTTTTTCTGTTTTTTTTGTAGAAATGAATTCTTAATAGGTGCTTCTTCTTTTCCATCTTCCGTTTCCCGCCTTCTGTTCTCACGATTCTGTTTCTTTTATTTTCTGCCGCTCTCTGGCTGTTCTACTTCTGTTTCTCAACCGCTTTTTCAGAACTTCTTAATTATTTTTCTATTCAGAATCCGTTTTTTCAGAACCATCTTCCTTAGCATCGTCTTTCTCAGAATTGTCTTCTTCTGGTTTTTCATCCTTTGGTTTCTCGTCTTTTGGCTTTTCCTCTTCCTGTTCTTTCTTTTTTGCTTCCTCCTCCCTCTCTTTCTCCTGAGCTGCCTGTTCCGCTGCCGCCTGCTCCGCCGCTGCCTGCTCTGCCGCCGCCTGAGCCGCTGCCTGTAGGGCGCCTTCATTCCACTGAGCCGCTGCCGCCCGAATTGTGTTCTCATCCTGAGTGGCAATGGCTGCATTCATAGCTGCCGCTGCCTCCCCATTTCCAGAGGCAATTCCCACAGAGACGATCCGCTCCGACGGTTTATAAGTACTTGTATTAAATACTTCCCTTTCCTGCTCCACACCGTCGATGGTCACAATCTTCCAGAGACGGGCAGTATATCCCACATGTTCCGTCTGTTCCACACTGATGTATCCTATGGGCTGATCGACTACCGCCTGATATCTCACCCCTGGATCTGTTGTGGTAAGCACCTCGCTTTCAAAACGCACCTGGCGGTTCTCTGGCCTGGTTTCCTGCCCATAGACGTTAAAATATACATCTTCCCCCGAGGTATAGCCTTCAATATAGACTGGCGCGCCTGTATTATTTTTAAATTTAAAATCCTTATAGGTGCCTGCAATGGCGGCGTCCTCCGACGGGTCCACATAGCTTACCGTCATAGAATGAGGATAACGTTCTGTCACCTGCAGTTCTGCCCGGATCACGGCATTGTAGAGCGTGGTGGAAACCTGGCAGATTCCTCCTCCATAGGATTCTATCACTTTTCCATTTTCATAAGCTCCCCCGATCCCATATCCATTTTCTTTCACATAGGGACTTGTAATCTCATACACAGAAATTTCTTCCTCTGGATAAATCAATGTGCCATTGATCTTAGAAGTTCCATTTTCTACATTTTGACGCCGCCCTGCATTGGAGCTTGCATAAGAAGTGTGGAACGTTCCCAGCAGATTTTTTACTTTCTCCAACTCTTCCTGGGTTCCTTTGGGATCTGTGATATCCGCCACAAGCTCTATGGACGCATCGTTTTCTTCCCACTCTTTTCGAAAAAATTCCTCGGTTTTTTCCACAGATTTTTCTATGTTGACTTCTATTCCCTGTTTTCCGGGCGTTATGAGAAAAGAACCGTCTTTTCGTTCCAGACTGGCATTGACAGCCTCTGTATTCAAAATTTCTTTTTGATCTGTTAATAGCCGTGCCGCTTTCTCTTCATCTATTCTATATGTAATCTGATACACCTTATCTTCTTGTTCTAAATCTTTTAATTCTTTATAGCGGACAATCAGATTTCCCCTTTTTCCAATTCCAGCAGCTTCCTCCACAATCTCTGGATTGCCCCAGGAAACCCCAAGTTCTCCTGCAGTTATCTCTAACTCATTCTCCCCTGCATGAAAAGTAATCTTTTTTTCCTGAAGCTTTGCCACAGCCTCTTCTACCTTTTGGGCAGCCTCCTCTTTTGTCATTCCTCCCACAGAAATTTCCCCGATATACACGCCTTCCGGTATGGTCTCCTTTTCTTCCGTCTTTGCACTTGCAAAAAACGACAATGACACTGCCGCCACAGCAGCCGCCGCCAATATTCCTGACAGCAAATATTTTTTCTTATCTCTGTTCATAACAATCCTCCCTATACGTTTCTCTGAACTGTCATAATCAGCACATGAAATAAATGCATTTTCTATATCATATTTTCTCAGATAGAAAGTGAAAATCTTTCACATAACATCGTGACTGTCATAACGATCATAAGATAATCAATCTCATAAGCTCCCATAAGAGTAAAATCATTCTTGCTATACACGCGCTTCATCTCATTTACATAGTCCGCATCGAAAATTCCATATTTTTTTATCATGGATTCGCTTAAGAATTCCCCTCCGCCAGACTGTTTTACCATGGCCGACATCCCCGGCGCCTGAAAGGGAAATTTCTTCCGCTTTAAAATCTCCTCCGGCACGATTCCTTCCGAAGCCTTCTGCAGAATATATTTTTCTTTTGTTCCCTTTAATTTATATTGATCTGGAATACTGATTACAAAAGAAAGAAGATTCACATCCAAAAATGGATGTCTGCCTTCCACAGAATGAGAAAAAAACATCCGGTCTCCATGTTCTCCTAACAAATGATCTGAGAGGCGCAGTTTAAAATCAATGTAAGATCTGCGTTTCTGAGAACTAAGTCCTTTGAGACGCTCTACATGAATCGGGCTTTCTGCCCAGGCTGAGAATTTGCCAATCTCTCCCCGGAGATCTTTGTGATAGATTCTGGCGTGGGTCTTTCGAATCTCTGGATGATTTCTCTCATACCGAAAATAAGGGTCTCCCCACAGACGTTCATTGATCTCACATTCTTCCCAAGACATTTGGCCTCTTTGCATATTCCGAAACAAGTCCACCATATATCCGGCATAGCCGTAAAAAAATTCATCTGAACCTTGTCCAGTCAGCACCGCTTTGGCCGGAGAACGCCGCACAAGAGCGGACAGCAGATAGGCGGCCGCATCGTAGCTTTCTTTTACCGCAGATTCTGCATGGTAGATTACCTCTGGCAGATTCCTCCAAATCTCTTTTTCTGTGACCCTGGTGCTGTAATGTTTCGACGACACATGATCCACAATCATCCTCTGAAAAAGACTTTCATCCAAGCCGCCGGAAGCAATTTCCGCAGAAAAAGAATAATAACTATTCAGCAGATATTGACTAATGTAACAGGCCACGACGGAACTGTCTAAACCGCCGGAAATATAAAATCCAATGGGCACGTCTGCAACAAGTCTTGCGGAAATAGCCTCTTTTAACATTTCTCTTAAGGTTTCCACATAGTATGCTTCTCCCCGATCCTCTTCCTGCATGGGATACTCCACATCCCAGTACTCTATGTCCTCTATTGCTCCCTCTTGTCTGATACACAGCATATGCCCGCATTCCACAGAAGAAATGCCTTCAAAAAAAGTTGTGGGAGAGATAACTCCTGGAAAATTCATCAGCTGATCTACCGCTTTTAGATTCAGCTTTCTGGGCACTCCTGGATACTCCAGAATTCCTTTGATCTCCGAACCAAAGATCACTCTGCCTTCCGCCACTGTATAAAACAAGGGCGCGATTCCCACATGATCTCTCACCAGCAGAAGCTGCTTTGCTTTATCATCATACAGAGCAATGGCAAACTGACCATTCAAATACCTCGGAAACTCCATGCCATATTCTTCATAGAGATGAAGAATAACCTCCACATCTGTCTGGGTACGGAATTTGTGGCCTTTTTTTATCAGCTCTCTGCGTAGAATCTGGTAGTTATAGATCTCTCCATTACATACCATAGTAATCGTTTCCTCTTCATTTTGTATGGGCTGCATTCCCCCTTCCAGATCAATAAAGCTTAGACGGACAAATCCCATCCCGATCTCATTTAATATTTGAATCTGACTGTCGTCCGGGCCTCTGTGCCGGATTTTATTCAGCATCTTCTCTATCCGGTCTGCCTCGATCCGGTTCCTGTTTTTGTAATTAAATATCCCGCAGATTCCGCACATTTTAATTCTCCTCTTCCATCCCGTAATATTGATACTGGTCTTGTTTTTCCTTTTCATAACTGGCTGTTTTTTCTTCCCAGATCTTGCACAGCTCCTTCTCTTTTCTTCTGTCTGAAAGTCCCGATTGTTCTATCAGATACTGTCCCAGATAATCTGAAAGTTTTTCTGCTCCGGAAAGATTCATATGAAGTCCGGCATCATAAGTATCCCTGCTGTAATCAATTCCGATCTCATCCACCAGCGTTAAGAAATTGATATAGTCCAGATCATACTGGTCTGCATAATCTACAATCTGTTCTTCCCACTCCTCATACCAATAGGGATAGAGACTGGGGGCTTTGATCAAGATAAGCTGTATTCCTTTTTCTTCACAGATTCTGCGCATCATATCCAGATACTTCCAGGCGTTTTCCCCAAAACTGTAATCTTTCAGCACTCTGCCTTCCGGCACATTTTCTGCTGGTTTCACATCTACGCGCATGTAGTATCCATTGTGGGAAACCTGCTTTTTCCGAAACATATATTCCACATCTTCTTTGGTCAATTGGCTCCATCTGGTATGGTAGCGCAAAATAGGAAAGACATAATCCAAAAATTTTTCTTCCGGTTTCATGGAGGCCATAATTGCCTTTATCTTAGAAGGAGACCACCGCATTCCTTCCAATGTCATGCGGTTATAAGCTTCGCTCTGAGAGGTGTCAAACTGCATGGATTGTACATTAAAGATCACCACATCCGGCGTCTCATAGCGCAGGGTATCCTCCAGCATATAATAGGACTGCCAAATATACTGCTCTGCGCTTCCCCGGATATAGCTGTTGATTCCATAGTTTTCCCAGAGAGTAATGGGAGAAAAATTTTCGTAGACTTCGCAGTCTCCCACAAAAATCACATCAAAGTCTTTTTCCTGATCATAGTATTCCTGCACAAAAGCTCCCTCCACCACGCCGTCCACATATTTGGGAACCAGCAGTTTTTCCAGGAGAAACAAGCTGACCACTATGATCCCTGCCGATACCGCCAGTCTGATCTGTTTTCTCTTCCTGTCCCTTTCTCTCTGATATCTTTTTGTGCGCCTTTTTCCGTTTTTTTCTTGTCTCATCATAAATCCTTCTTCTGCTCCTGTTTAAAACTGATTATAGATAAACTGGCTGGAATCATATCCAATTCCATAAGCTCCCAGCAAAAGTACCAGCAAAAACAATCCATACCAGACGCAAAACCTGAGAGGATAGCCTTTCTCTGCAATCCTTTCTCTTACCTTTCCTTTTCTCTGCCAGAGACTTACCAGAATCATCAGAATCACACCCAGGGCCAGAATCAGATAATCCAGCCTGGTCAGTCCCAATGCCAGCAGAGATCCATCCCATAAAATCTGCCAGTTTCCTTTGGTAAACATAGAGCAGATCATCCAAAAGGTGTCCTCAAGAGAGCTGTAACAGTCAAACAGATTTAGGACGCATACCAGCAAAAAGGTCCGCCCCATCTGAAAAATCTGATATCCTCTTTTTTCTCCCAGGGAAAACCTTTTGTGAAATTTTTCATAGACTGGTTCCAATTCCTCCGACAGCATTAAAACAGCCCAGTTACACAGTCCCCAGACAATAAAGTTCCAGTTTGCTCCATGCCAGACTCCTGTTGCGGCCCATACCAAAAAGGAAGACAGATATACGGGAATCCGCTTCCCGACTTTCTCCCCAAAATGTCTGCGGGAAAATCCTGAGATTTTCTGCATCCTCTTTGAAATGGAAACGGGATAAAAAATGTAGTCCCGAAACCAATTGCACATGGAAATATGCCATCTTCTCCAGTACTCTTTCAGAGATTTGGAAAAATAAGGACGGATAAAGTTCTCTTGTACCCGGATCCCCATAGCTTCTGCAATTCCTATGGTGATATCTATCCCGCCGGTAAAATCTGCATATAATTCCAGGGTATAGAAAATCATTCCCACAAATATGTAGGCCCCTGAATAGGTCCCGGTATCCTGAATAATGGTATTTACCCCTGTCAGAATCCGGTCTGCAATTACCATCTTCTTAAAATAGCCCCAAAGCATGCGCTGCAGTCCGCAGCACAGTACCTTGCTGTCAAAGGAATGTTCCTGATAGAGTGTTTGGGAAAGATCTCCAAAACGGCTGATAGGCCCCTGAATCAACTGTGGGAAAAAGGATACAAACAGCGCAAACTTAAATGGATTTTTCTCTGCAGGATAGGATCCCCGGTAAACGTCAATCAGATATCCCACCGCCTGAAAGGTGTAAAAAGAAATTCCCAGGGGAACTGCCAGCGTTAAATAAGAAATCTGGCTGTCTCCGCCTAAGGTTTCCAACAGGCCATTTACATTTGCAATGGCAAAATTGGCATACTTCACCACTGCTAAAATCCCGATATTGAGAAACACGCAGGCCATCAGCCATCGAAAACGGATCTTTTTCTGCTTGTTCTTATATTCCTTTTTTTCCTCCCTAGACAGTTCTTTCTGCTCTTTGATATATTGTTTCTGCCTGTCTGCATTGTTTTGAATTTGGCGGGCAGCAGCATAAGTCGTAACGGTTGTGGTCAGAATGTAGACAAGATACTCTGGCCCTGCCGCAAAATAGAAGAAGTAACTAGCCGCCAGCAGAAGACGCCATTGATATGTTCCGGGAATCCAATAATACAGAAAAAACAATACCAGAAGAAAGATCAAAAAATCATAGGATGTAAAAAACATTTGAAAAGCTCCTTAATTTAAGACAGGAGAGTTATATTCAATTGATGCAATGTCATCCCCCTCCATAATAAAACAAAGTTTTGTGCCATCCTTTTCATATACCATGCCTTTCCCGGACTCTTCATATTCAGAACCATAAATTTTCAGAATGTCCTCTTTTGTCATGGATAAATCTACCCCTTCCGGCGTGGCTACGCTGTCATCTTTTAAGACTACGCAGGCAATCAAATCCTTGTCCCCATCCGGGTAAGTCTCTATCTCAAATCCAGGATACGTATAGATTTTGGCAATTCCCTGTGCGGCGCAGCTTGGCTCCTCGTAATAGCTGTCTGGCTCTCCCAATTGGTCTGCAATCTCAGCCATATTCTGATCCACTGCAATCTCTATCTGGCCGCTCTTAAAAAGATATCCGCCGGTTTTTTTCTCGCTATCTTCTGTCTCTTCTTTGTCTTCTGTTTCTGCGGTTTTATCTTCCTTTTTCTCAGTCTCTGCCTTCCCGCCGGCCGGCCTGTCGCCTGCTGAATTTCCTGTGCATCCTGCCGCCATGCAGATACACAGCATTCCTACCGTTATCATTCCTGCTAATTTCTTTTTCATCGTCTCTTTTGTCCCTTCTACTCTTCTTCCATAAGCTCCGCAATCATCTCGCACAAAGCGTTCACCGAGTTAAAATTTTCTGGAATAATCTTATCTGCTGACACTGCTACTTCAAATTCATCATTGATCTCTGCGATCAAGGTAACAATATCAAAAGAATCCAGAACCTTTCCGTCCACCAGTTTATGATTGTTCTCAAAGTCCTCGTCTGGATGCAGGCTTATAAGAATTTCTAATAATTTACTTCTGATCTCTTCCATATTTTTTCTCTCCTTTGTATTTATTTTTTAAGAAAACGCGATCAATTTTTCCATTCGCGGTGAATGGCATTTTTTCTAACTGCTCCACATAATTTGGTATCATATAACGCGGAAGCATCTCCTTTAGTTTTGCCACCAATTCATTTGCCAAAAGATCCCCTGCATAATACAAAAGGATCTTCCCCTTTTCTTCTTCATAGGCGCAGCCGCACACTTTGATCCCTTTGATCATGCTCACATTGGCCTCGATCTCTCCCAGTTCAATCCGATGGCCCATATGTTTGATCTGGTGGTCTTTTCGGGACACAAAAATCAATTCCCCCTGATCATTGTATTTTCCAATATCTCCCGTTCTGTAAATGATTTCCGGATAAGCTCTGTTCAGAGGATTTTGTACAAACACCTCTGACGTCTTCTGGAAATTATTAAAATATCCCAGCGTCACAGAAGTTCCCCTGATACAGATTTCTCCTTCCTCTGCCAACTGATCTTTTTCATCCAGCAGAAGAATCTCCGTATTTTGAAAGGGCTTTCCAATGGGAATCGGCTCGTTGTCCTTCAGTTCCCGCTGCACGTGATAATAACAGCACATTCCTGTCCCTTCTGTGGGACCGTAAAGATTGGTAAAAGACGCCTCTGGCAGCGCTTCCTTCCATAAACGGAATTGTTTAACAGGAAACACCTCGCTGCCAAAAGCAATTGTTTCCAGATATTCCGGTTTTACCATTTGAAAAGTTCCAAAGGCTGAGATCATGGTCAATGCCGAAACTACCCAGCATATGGTGTTAATTTTATACTCATTTAAAAATTTCACCAATTCAATGGGAAACATAAACAGTTTTTTTGGTACAAGATACGTCGTGGCGCCGAATTTCAGCGTAGGATAGATTTCTTTCAGACAGGCGTCAAAATATAAGGGCGTCTGGTTGGCAAAGACCGTACCCTCATGAAATCCCATTACCTCAGAAAGCTGCTCTACGTAATCTATCACAGAGCGGTGACAGGCTGCCACGCCTTTGGGCACCCCTGTGGAACCAGAGGTAAATACAACGTAAATCGGATCTATGTCCAGAGCCTTCTTTCGTATCTCACTAAGAGCTCTTGCATCTTCCGCAGCGGCCGCCATCTCATCATAGAGACAAAGCGTTCCCTGAAACCGAAAGTTCTTGGCCTTTTCTATGGTCTCTCTGTCACAGATCATCAGGTCCGGCCTGCAGTTTTCAAGAATCAGGTCAATCCTGCTCTGGGGCATTTCATCATCAATGGGAACATAAAAGCATCCGGCGGCAATCACTCCCAAAAAGGCAATAATCGTTGCAGGGTCTTTCTCCATAAAGACCACGATAGGTTTCTGATACAATCCTTTTCTATACAAAAAGGTTCCAATAGATCTGCTCTGTTCATACACCTGCTGAAACGTGTATCCCTTTTTTTCATTGGCATATGCTATTTTCTGAGGAACCTTTTTTACAATCTCATCCAGATAGGACAACACATGATTTTCCATTCTTGTTTCCTTCTTTCTCCTCTGTTTTGATCTGATTTCGACAGATGTAAATTGGGGCCAACTCTATGTTTTAGATAACATGCTTTACTGGGTAATCAATTGCTGGTAATTCTTTTTCAAAGTCCCGCACTGTTCCACTGCAGATTTCGCCAGTATCTGCATTACGTCCAAATACCCCGCCCCGATTTTTTCATCCCTTCGTATCATAGAGAGCTCCGTACAGCCCAAAAGAATCACCTGGGCGCCTTTTTCCCTCAATTCTTCAGAAGCCCGCTCAAACCGCTCCATTTCTATGGGCCGCCCCGCTTTCACATTCTGATAAATAAGATGCATAATGTCTCTTTGCGTATCCTCTTTGGGCAGAACCACCTGGATTCCTTTTGCCTGCAACGCTGACTGAAACAGCCCGCTCTTTCGCGTTCCGTCTGTGGCCATAAGACCTGCTGTATTAATATTTTGATCTTCTAAATACTGTGCGGTTTCATCTATGAGATTGATAACAGGCGCCGCTATCTTTTCAGACAGCCTTTCATAAAAACAGCAGGCGGTTACGCAGGGAATTGCAATGATCTCCGCCCCGTCCTCCGCCAGTTTCCGTCCAATGGCCGATATAGGTTTTTCAGGATCTTTTTTACTTTCTCCTAAAATATAACTGGTCCGGTCTGGAATCGAAGGACAATGATACACGATCATTTCAATATGTTCCTGGTCTGTGTCTGCCTCTGTCATCTCAATTACCATCTGCATAAAAAAAGCCGTTGCCATAGGTCCAAGTCCGCCTATCACACCTAACGTACGCATAGTTCTCCCTGCTTTCTTATGTATATCTTAAATCTTCTGAATCTTATGTTTGTATGTTGTGCTTTCTGGATATTCTAAAAGTTCACTGAATATCCGGATATTGGGAAGGATCATAAGCATGACTTCCGTTATGGGTACTAGAATATGCCCTGATATCTGCATCCTCATAGTAAAAGAAAGATCTGCCATCCGTTCTCCTGGTAGCGTCAAAATGGTACCAGCCTTCTCCAAGATCAATCAGATTCCAGTAATGGCTTCTTCTCGCAGAGGAAAAACCAATATCCATATTCTCAATTCCTGCTCTTGTGAGAAGACATTTTGCTGCAGACGCATACACATAGCAGTCTCCTTTTTGATCAAAGAGTCCCCGATACGCTCCCTGAATCCAGTTTGTCTTGGGAACTCCGTCAGACCAACCGATATTTCCATGAACCCAATCAAAAATCTTTTTGGCAATTTCATATTGGCTCATATCCTCTGTTGTGATCTTCTGCAGAATCTCGTCTGCCTTTTTATTTACCATCTCTTCTGTAGCTGTCTCCACGCTGGCTGCTTTTACATGAACCACCGTTTCTTCCTCTGTTACGTTGCCAGCTCCGTCTTCTGCCCGGTAAACAACCGGATAATCTCCTCTGGCATTCAGATCTACCTGGCTGCTATCTATCTCCAATGTAACATTTTCATCATAATTATCCGAAACTGTCACATTCTTTTTATAGGAAATGCTCTCGCCAATGGCTACCGTCAGTTCCTCTACACCTTCGATCACAGGCGGTTCTGTATCCACCACAATTTCCATTTCTGTGGAAACCTGGGTGACGTTTCCTCCCTCATCTGTCACAAGCAGCTCCACCTTCTGGTCTCCCGGAATTGTAAAATCTGGTCTCTCTGCAAATGTTACCTCTGTCTCAGTGGCATCTTCTATTTTTTCCACAAAATCCATAGGTTCCAGAACATGATCCTGATATGCCTGCACTTTCTTTGCTTCCACGATGGGAGCTGTGGTATCTGTCACATGCAAAAGAGAAGTGTATTCTTCTCCTGCTATGGTAATCCCAATCTCATAGTCAGCCACCTGATTCATATCTAATATTTCTTCCCATTCCTGTGTAAAACAGGCGTCTTTGTACTCTCTCAGCAAAAATTCCGAAAGCTCTGGCACGCTGCTTCCCGCCTCCACTTCCAGTTCACGTACCACCTTGGGCCTGTTCCATAGATACAACACAGTCAGAAAAACGCAAAGTACTGCGATATCAAAGATTTTCCGGTTGATCCAGACTCTCCGTCTCCGATATCTTCTGGATCTTTTTCTTCTTCCCTTTTTTCTCTTTCTATTTTCATAAACCTGCCTCTGAGTTTCTTCCCCGGACCAAGGTTCTTCTACAGCTGTCTCCTCTTCTTTTGGCCGGGACTCTTCAAATTCTTCCTCATATTCCAGAGAACTTTCCTCTTGATCTTCTTCCTCTGGCCAGCTCTCTTCTAAATCTATTTCCTCTTCTTCCTCTGGCCAGCTCTCTTCAAATTCTTCCTCATATTCCAGAGAACTTTCCT
>JAAWBG010000059.1 GCA_022792535.1 Lachnospiraceae bacterium | reverse complement strand
TGAACTTCCGGTGAGCCTGTATCTCCCGGTGTTCTTCCGTATTCTGCAATAATTGCCTGTTTCTTTTCTTTTGCTATCATCTTCGTGATAACCTCCTTCATATATTATTACCGCCCAAGTATATAGATCTGAACTTCTGCCATCCAGACTGCATGAGATATTAAGTAATGGTCGGAGTATCCGGTTACTGAATATGGGCTGCCTCATTCTGCTTTTATTACCGTGTGGTATTATAGCACAAGTTATGTCATTTGTAAACCGCATAACTCAATAAAAACGCCTGCGCCAGTAACAATCCAGCCCAGGCTGTTTGCACACAAAGCAGGCTGTAAAGAACTGTTACTATGCCACTTTGCTTTTTGCCAGCTCTGCCAATGTTGCAAAACCTTCTGCATCATTCACTGCCAGTTCTGCCAGCATTTTGCGGTTTACTTCCACGCCGGCTAATTTCAAACCATGCATAAATTGACTGTAAGAGATTCCATTCATTCTTGCAGCAGCGTTGATACGTGCGATCCACAGCTGACGGAACTGTCTCTTTCTCTCTTTTCTGCCTGCATAAGAACTAGCCAGAGCTCTCATGACAGACTGTTTTGCAATACGATACTGTTTGGAACGTGCGCCTCTGTATCCCTTTGCCAGTTTTAATACTCTTTTATGTTTCTTTTTTGCGTTTAATCCGCCTTTAATTCTTGCCATGATTTATTCCTCCTTCACTCATTCTTACAGATAAGGCATAATCTTTTTCATATTCTTAACATTGGTTGCATCTGTGATCGCTGACTTTCTCAGATTTCTCTTTCTCTTTGTAGACTTCTTTGTTAAAATATGACTCTTATATGCTTTATTTCTCTTTAATTTCCCACTTCCTGTCTTTTTGAAACGTTTTGCTGCTGATTTGCTTGTTTTCATTTTTGGCATGTTCAGTTCCTCCTTAAAATCCAGTTATTTCTTTTCTGTCAGCACCATACTGATGCTTCGGCCTTCCAGTTTCGGGGCCTTTTCTATTGTCGCAATATCTGCTAAGTGTTCTGCAAAATCATCTAAGATATGCTTACTGCTCTGCATATGGGCCATTTCTCTGCCACGGAAACGTAAGGTGATTTTCACTTTATTGCCTTTTGAAATAAATTTTTTTGCTGCATTAATTTTTGTATTCAAATCATTTGTTTCAATATTGGGCGACAAACGGATCTCTTTGATTTCAACAGTCTTTTGCTTTTTCTTGGCTTCCTTTTCTTTTCTTACCAGCTCATATTTATATTTCCCGTAATCAATAATCTTACACACGGGAGGTTTTGCAGTAGGAGCAATTTTCACCAGATCCAGCTCTGCTTCCTGGGCGATCTTCATTGCTTCTCTTACCGGCATAATTCCAAGCTGTTCTCCGTCTTCTCCAATCAGGCGAATTTCCTTATCCCTGATCTGTTCATTAATCATTAATTCACTAATTGTCGTGCACCTCCAAAAATTAATTTAACAGCAGTCACTTTTATGTAATAATGTAAAAGCGGCTGTATCCCAAAGAATTTATTTTGTTTCATAGAAAGATGCTTTCATGTTTCGCATGACAAGGTCTTTCCTATAGAACAAGAAAGAATCCTGCTCCGCAGGATTCTCCGCCTGCGGCGGACCGCTCCTGCGGTTCATTTCCTTTCCGCCGCAGTGCGATAATTCTATTTTCTCTTATAGGAAATCCGAAGGAATTTTCTATAAGAAAAAAGTGGATAGATAGACTATCCACCGATGATGAAACACAGCCCTTCCAATGCTGATTTTCTCACATATAAACCATTAGTCACTGACGCGTGCTAAGGTGAGAGTGGATACTCTACTTTACTTACAACTCCCTCACTTTATCATATTTTCTTCCCCTCGTCAAGACTTTTTCTTTTCATTTTTTGAAATCTCTGTTATGATATTGCTGACGGAACAACATTAATTTTAGAAAGAGGCATTTTATGGCAAATCAAAAAATAACAACAAACATTGTAAAAGATAAAAAAATCATAGACCTGCACACCCATTCTACAGAATCAGACGGAACGCTGACACCAGAAGAGCTTATGGAACACGCCAAAAATTCCGGTCTGTCCGCCATCGCCCTTACAGATCATGACACCGTAGAGGGCATTGCAAAGGCTGCCCCCGCTGCAGAAAAACTGGGATTGGAACTGGTGCCCGGCATTGAATTGTCCACAGATCATCAAGGTACTGAAATCCATATCCTTGGCTATTACATCGACATAAATGATCTGGATTTTCGCACAAAACTTCAGGAATTTCTGGACAGCCGAAATCAGAGGAACCAAAAGATGACGCGTTTGCTCCAGCAGGAGGGCTTCGATATTACTATGGAATCTCTCTGTCTGGAAAACCCTGACAGTGTAATCACAAGAGCTCATTTTGCCCGGTATCTGGTGGAACATAGGTACGTAAAAGACCGGGAAACTGTCTTTCGAAAATATTTAGGCAATGACTGCCGCTGCTATGTGCCGCGGGAAAAGATCACGCCTTTTGAGGCAGTCCGCCTGATCCGGATGGGCGGCGGTCTGGCTTTCTTCGCCCATCCGGTTCTCTGTCATATGAACCATGACAGGCTCCGCTTTTTTATTCAATCCTTAAAAGACGAAGGCCTCTCTGGTCTGGAGGCCCTCTATTCTATGAACACACCAGGAGAGGAACGCAGCCTGCGGAAACTTGCAGATGAATTTGACTTGCTTATCAGCGGCGGTTCTGACTTTCATGGAGATAACAAACCCCATATTCAGTTGGGAACAGGAAGAGGAAATCTGCAAATTCCCTATGAGGTCTTGGAAAAAATAAAATCTGCATTATAATTCCTGCAGCTCAAAGATTCCTTTTCTCTTCTGCAATATCTTTGAGCTGCATCGTTATTTCCAAACCTTCTGCCATTTCTTTTTCAGAATTATTCCCCTGTCTCTTCCACATCCACCACTGCCGGATCCTCCGCTGTTCAACGATAGGAAGAACTTTCTCATTCTTCATTGAGAATAAATTTCTCAATCACCTCTGCCACTGCCCCTTCCTCATGATCTCCTTTTGTCACATAATCCGCCGCCTGTTTCAATTCCTCATGGGCATTTTTTACCGCCGCCCCTACATACGCTGCCTGGATCATGGGAATATCATTGCGCTCGTCTCCAACAGCCACCGTATTTTCTATGGGCACGTTCAAAAAATTTGCAATGTATTTCAGGCCGCTTCCTTTATCAGTATCTTTGGGACAGTATTCCAGGTATTCACTTTTGGAAAAAAAGCAATTTCCTTTTTCCATAAGGGATGGGTTCTGTTCCCGAAACCGGCACAATTTCTCATGATCCTCCGTATCAATCATCATGATTTTGTAAGGCTCTTTCTCCAAACTTACATAGAGATCATCTACAAGACGGTATTTCATCTTGGCATTGGCCAAATAAAAATCCAGCTCTTTGCTGTGACACTCTGTTAAAATGGTATCTTGCTGATAAGTCTGTACATAGATTCCCGCTTTATGTGCTTCTCCAATCACTTCTTTTGCCACTTCCATAGGAAGGGTCCGTTCTGCCAAAACCCTGTCTGCCACGCAATCATATATCACCGCTCCGTTAAATGCCACCATATAACATCTTGGCACCATAAGCCCTAATTCTTTGACCACAATTCTTGCAGTTGCAATGGGGCGTCCCGTAACAAGCACAAAATCATGCCCCTGGTCCAGCATCTTTGTAACAGCGTCCCGGTTTCTCTTTGAAATGCTTTTGTTCCGATCTAATAAAGTTTCATCTAAATCCGTAAATAATACTTTATGTTCCATAACATTTCCTCCATGTTTGTTCTGCTTCTTCCAGCCTTTCGAAATTCTACTCCACTGGTTCCGCCGGAATAAACACTCTCTCCTGATATACATTCATTTTGGGCGGAAGGGCTTTTCTGGCCTCCTGACAAAACTGTTCCTGTGAATTCACCAGCTTCTTCCCTCTTTTATCTACTTTCTCATATTTTCCGTTTGACTGCAGGATATGAGCTTTTGTGTTATCTGAAAGCTGCGTCCTCATCACATGGCGGATTTGCTCCATCAGCTTTTCATTCTCCACTGGAAACATAATCTCTACCCGTCGGTCCAGATTCCGGGGCATCCAGTCTGCACTGCCCATATAGATTTCCTCCTGTCCGTCATTGTGAAACCAGAAAATACGACTATGTTCCAAAAAATTTCCTACAATAGAATGTACCGTAATATGTTCACTGATTCCAGGAATCCCTGCTTTCAGACAGCAGATTCCCCGAACGATCAGTTCAATTTTCACCCCTGCTGCCGAGGCCTCATAAAGAGCTGCGATCACATCCTGATCACAAAGAGAATTCATCTTAGCTTTAATGAAGGCTTCTCTTCCTGCCTGGGCATGCTTCATCTCCCGGCGGATCAGCTTCAAAAACCGCTTCCGCAACCAGATGGGAGCCACCACCAGTTTATTCCAGGAAGGCGGTTCTGAATAGCCGGACAACATGTTAAACACAGCGGTAGCATCTTCTCCGATAGCCTCCGAACAGGTAAACATGCCAAGATCCGTATATAATTTTGCAGTGGAATCATTGTAATTTCCAGTTCCCAAATGGACATATCTGCGGATACCGTCTTCCTCCCTCCGCACTACCAAGGCAATCTTGCTGTGAGTTTTCAGCCCTACCAGTCCATAGATCACATGACAGCCTGCTTTTTCTAATTTTTTCGCCCAGACAATATTGTTTTCCTCGTCAAACCGGGCTTTTAATTCCACTAACACAGACACCTGTTTTCCGTTCTCTGCCGCCTGAGCCAAAGAGGCGATAATCGGCGAATTACCGCTGACACGATACAAAGTCTGCTTAATAGCCAGCACATCTGGATCTACGGAAGCCTGTCTGATAAAATCCACCACAGGGTCAAAGGTCTGATAGGGATGATGCAGCAGAATATCTTCTTTTCGGATAGCCTCAAAAATATCTTCTCCTGGGGTGATCTGAGGTACCCGTTGAGGCTGATAGGGCGCATACCGCAGATCATCTCCTCCTTCTATGCCATACATTTTCATGAGAAACGTCAAGTCCAGAGGGCCGTTGATCTTAAAGATATCTTCCTGGGCAATGTGAAGTTCCTCTTTTAGAATCCCCAACAGACGTTTATCTATTTTCTCCTCCACTTCCAATCGGATCACTTCACCCCACTGGCGTTTCTTTAACTGCTTTTGAATCTCCTGGAGCAAATCTTCTGCTTCATCTTCGTCAATGGTCAAATCTGCATTCCGCATAATCCGATATGGATAGGCGCACACCACCCGATAATTTAAAAACAGACGGTGAATGTTCCGCTCTATGATCTGTTCTAACAGAATAAAGGTCTGATCTCCTTCTTTTTGAGAGGGGATCCGTACGATCCGGTCCAGTACAGAAGGAACCTGTACCGTAGCAAACTCTATTTCCTCTTTTTTTTCTCCCTTTTTCGTTAAAAGTGCAGCGATATTCAAAGATTTATTTCGGATCAGAGGAAATGGCCTGGAAGCATCTACCGCCATAGGAGTCAGCACTGGATAGACTGTTTCCTCAAAATAGCGGTCTGCATATTCTGCTTGTTCCTGACTTAGATCTTCATAAGCAGCTACGATTTCAATTCCATGGTTATGCAGCATCGGCACCAAAGAACGATTGTAAGTGGAATACTGCATTTCCACCAATGACCTGGTATCCTGATTAATGGCTTCTAATTGTTCTTTTGCCGTCATTCCTGCAATGTCTTTTTTCTTATACCCTGCATGAACCATGTCTTTCAGGGAAGCTACCCGAACCATAAAAAATTCATCTAAATTGGAGGAAGTGATACTTACAAATTTTAATCGTTCCAATAGAGGATTGTTTTTGTCTCTCCCTTCATTCAAAACTCTGTGATTAAATTTCAGCCAGCTCAATTCTCTGTTCTCATAATATTCTGGTCTCAGATAATCTTTTTCTTTCTCCATACTGCACGCTCCTTATCGAATATTTTTACTAAAATATCTTCTTCTCTCTGATCTTTGGTTTGATACTGAAAATTTCTTCAAAAGAATTGGCGTAGGCAGAAAACAGCCCCTTCTCCAACACAATGCTTTCGGGAGACTCCACCGTAATCACCAATTCCCGTTCTTTTAAAGACGCTTTCACATTTTTAAATTTCTGTTTATGGCTTCGGTCCATGGCATTGGCAATTTTAAGCATTGCTGTCAGCTTAGACACCACCATATAATCTGCCTGATCCATTTTGCTGCTGACACTACTGTAAGGCTGCAGAGGCTTAGCATTGTATTTCACTGTACTTGCCACCATTTCCCGCTCTAAATGAGTCATACCGATAATCTCGGAAGACATAATAATCTGATAAGAACATTCTGCCTGATCCACCAAACTGATATAACGGCCGCAGTCATGGAGAATTGCCGCTACCTGCAGCAGCAGCCGTTCTCTTTTTCCCATGCCATGCACTTTTTTCATGGCGTCAAAAATCACAAGGGTCATATTCAGCACTGCTTCTGTGTGGCTGGAATATCCTTGATACCGCTCTGCTAAATTTCGCGCCGCCGCCAGCACATCTTTTTCAAAATCATGTTCAAAATGAATCATGCGGTTTTTCTCTGCATAGTCACAGACAATCCCATCGCTGATATTTACCCCCGGCACCCAAATATATTTTGCATTTAATTCTTCGGTCAGACGTTTGTAGAGCACCACAGAAGGGATAATCAGCGGATCATGTTCATTGGTGAGATTCAGCTCGGCAGAAATCTCCTCTGTAGATTTTTTATTCCACTTATTCAAAAGTTTGATAAAACGTTCTGTCTCAATGGTTCCGTCTTCTTCTTTTTTGGAGAAATCTTTGGTCATCTCTCCTATGTAATCCCCTAAGACGATCACATATTTTATCTCTTTTCCCTGTAGATAGATCCGTTTGAAAATTTCCAGTTCCTTGTCAATCAATTCCTGTATCTGCGTCTCATAATGGGACACTAAATTCTCAATTTTGGATAATTTTTCCCGAATCCTCATAATTCCCAGCTCAATGTGCTGCGTGGTAACTGCAGTCCCCTTTCGAAATAAAGTAATCTGCATGCTGCCGCCTCCCACGTTTACCACAGCGGCTCCTTTTTGAATCATTTTCTCAAATTCCGGCAGAACCGCCAGAGATTTGTAATCCATCAGACGATGTTCCGAATTGCTGAGAACAGTTACATGAATCCTGGTACGCAGACGTATCTGATCTAAAATAAAAAGCCGATTGGTCACATTCCAAAATACGCTTCCAGCGTAGGCCTGGTATTCATCCACCTTATACCCGTCCATAATAGAACGGAATTCCTTTAAGATCTGGCATAATTCCTCTACCATTTCATAACCGATCATCCCTTTGCCAAAAGCATCCCGGCCTAATTCCACATGACTTCTGACATAATCTATGGAACGGATTTTCCGATTTGCGGAAATCTCAAATATCTTCAGGCTCACTTCATAAGAACCAATATAAATTGCTGCAAATGTTGTAATCTTCATCTTTGTTCCTTTCTGAAAACTTCCGCCACAGCCTCCGGTCACTGTTTTCCCAGCAGAGCATTGATAAACTGCTGAGCAGTTCTTCCGGAAAGTCCTCCGTGGTTCATCTCCCATTTGTTTGCTTCTGATAGCAATTCCTGCTCTTCCATCTGGATCTGGTTCTTTCTGGCTAAATTTTTCACAATATTCTGAAATTCCTTTTTGTCTGGTTTTCCAAAATAAATGGTAACGCCAAACCTTGCCACCAGGGACAGTTTTTCCTGAACCGTATCATTGGTGTGAAGTTCATCATCCCGTTCTTCCTTATCGCTGAACTTCTCCCGCACCAGATGCCGCCGATTGGAAGTCGCATAGATCAATACATTGTCCGGCTTCTTTTCCAACCCTCCTTCAATCACCGCTTTTAAATATTTATATTCAATCTCAAATTCTTCAAAAGACAGGTCATCCATATATATGATAAATTTGTAATTTCGATTCTTAATCTGAGCGATTACCTCATTCAAATCCCGGAACTGATGTTTGTATACTTCAATCATACGAAGCCCCTGCTCATAATATTGATTGACAATAGCCTTAATGCTGGTAGACTTTCCGGTCCCGGCGTCTCCGAACAGCAGACAGTTATTTGCCTGTTTCCCCTGCACAAACGCTTCTGTATTATCAATTAATTTCTGCTTGGCTCTCTCGTATCCCACCAAGTCGTCCAAATGTACGTGGGCAATTCTGGTGATGGGTGTGATCTCAATTTTCTTTTCCCTGCGTTCGATCCGAAAGGCTTTGTGCAGCCCAAGTTTTCCTACGCCAAATTCCCGATAGAATCCTGTCACTTCTTCCTGGAAATCTTCTACCGATTCCGTCTGCTTCAGACGGACACTCAGCGCGCAGATCTGATCTCGAATCCGATGATTAAACACCTTTCCATTGACGTCGGATCTCTTATAATGGCTTAAGATATTCCATTCTGTCAGATCCACCTTTTTTTCGAAAAGCTGGAAATCAAAATCAAACAATTCTTTAAAAATAGCAAAATCATGAAGGGCCAGCTCATTGATACTGCCGGAAACCTTTCCTCGAATCTCACAGGAAGTACTATAGGCATTCTCGTGATTTATCAGCAGAAACGTGAGATAATTCTGCCACAGATTTCCTTCAAACCCATGGCTTGCAGAAAGGTCAATCAGCTTATGGATACACTCATAAAACAACGACTGTATCTCCTCTTCGCCGGCATAATGTTCCATAATCCAGGTGATTCCCTCAAAAATTTCTCCCTGTTCAAATCCCCGGTATAAAATCAATTGGTTTGTACTTTTCATTTGTCAACCTCGATTAAATTAATAATTTCCTAAAACTTTCATAGAAAGAGCGCCCTCCTGTAAGCCTTTTAAGGCATTCTGCACCGCTCCATCTTCCAGATTTCCTTCCATATCTACAAAAAAACGGTATTCAAAACTGCGGTCTTTGATGGGTCTTGATTCAATCTTTACCATATTCAGATTGTTAAAGATAAAATGAGAAAGCATATGATAAAGGGAACCGCTCTCATGAGAGATCTCAAAACAAATACTGATCTTCTCAGCTTTTTTCAAGCAGATCTTCTGCCCTGATACAATAATAAATCTGGTACTGTTTTCAGTACTGTAATTGATGTGATCGGCCAATAGATCCAGACCGTAAATATCTGCCGTCACTTTGCTTGCAATGGCCGCCTGATTCTTTTTCTGTTCTTCTAAAATCTTCTTTGCCGCAACTGCAGTGTTTTTTACCTCAACCTGTTCCCATTTCTTATGTTCCTCCAAAAAATCCACGCTCTGCATCAATGCCTGGGGATGAGAGTAGACACAGGTAATATCTGAAATACTGCTTCCAGGAAGTCCTAAAAGCGCATGTTCCACTTTGATGGTCTGCTCTGCCACAATATAGTTCTCATATTCCATCAAAAGGTCAAAGTTCTCTCCCACGATTCCGGCAGAAGAATTTTCAATAGGAAGAACAGCATAATCTGCCTGACCGCTGCTGATAGCCTCCATAGCGTCTCTCCAGGTCTCCACATGATAACTGTCTGTATCTTCTCCGAAATAGGCTTTCATGGCAAGCTGGCTGTAGGCCCCTTCTGTTCCCTGATACACCACCTTATGAGTTCGGTAAGGCAGGCAATCCACCTGGACAAATCCCGTCTCCTGTCCCTGCCCATGCTGAATCAGCATTTGATACTGGCGTCTTCGGCTCAATGCCATAATCTGCTCAAAAAGTTCTCCTACGCCATAGCGGTTTTCTTCCAGTTTTGCAAGGCTTTTCACCTTGTTCAGTTTCTCTTTCTCTCTTTCTTTATCCAGCACCGGTTTTCCCGTGGAAATCTTATACTCTGCAACCTCTGTGGTCAGCCCCATTCTCTTTTCATATAGCGATACGATCTGATGATCTATCGTATCAATCTCTTTTCGAATCTCACTTAACTCTTTCATATGTCACATCCTTACCACACGATAATCTCACAAAGCCACACTTCAACCTGACTGCTGAACTGTGGCTTTGTCTGTTACGGTATATAAATATAATTGCATTTTAATACGTCGGACACCAGCCCATGCTCATCTATCAAAATCAGAGATAAAATATTATTTCCTTCCGGCATATTGATTGGCCCTGTATATTTGGCTGACTCTTTAGATGGCTCAGTTCCATCCCAGGTATAATACACACTGGATCCTTCTGGTACATTGACTGTAATCGTCTGCGCACTGTAAAAACTTCCTCCAGCCGGTATCACATGGGGCATATCCGGTTTCTGCAGGTCGATTTGAAAATGTTCCTCCACTTCCTGGCTGTACATTCCAAATTCATTACAGGAAATTGCACGAATTCGAAGATCCTCTCCTGGCTTTACCGAAATGGGTCTCCTGTATACTTCTCCCTTTTTTGGATCAGAGCCATCTGTACTATAATAGACCGTTGTTCCTGGATTACCGGAAATCTTCACCTCTGTCTCTTCCTGATAAACTCCGCCCTGCGGTTCAAACTCAGGCTCCTCTGGAATATATTCTTTAAACAGGGACTGAATCTCACTGTCCAAAACACCTTCCCTTAAGGTTCCAATCGCCTTATAGTCTTTCTGCTTACTATAAATCTGAATTAACTGCTGGTATGCTTCCTGATTTTTTTGATCCATCTGGATCACTTCCTGCAGCTGTTCTGCCGCCTTTTCCAGTTCTTCCCGGAGCAGATAGATCTCTGCCAGCTTCATTCTCGCTTCCGTACTGCTGTCATTTAATTTTATCGCTCGTTTCAAACATTCTTCTGCTTTTTGATACTCTTTCCTCCCTTGGTAATCTTCTGCCTTCTCCAGCTGGTATTCGTAAGAATTATCTTGTCTGTGGCGAACGCCAAAAAAGATTACAAGAATCAGGAGAACCAGAAGAATCAAACTGGAAACTGCCCATATCAGTTTTTTCTTTTTTCTGGATCTTTTGGAGACCTCCCCTGATTCTTTCTGAACCTTTGAGGATTTCTTTTTCTTTGTCTTAGAAGTCCCATTTTCTTTTTTTTGATTTTTTTCCTTTAACAATTCCCGCAGAAAATCTTCTTCCAGCAAACTATAATCGGATACGATCTGTGCTTCTTTTCCGCACACAGAACAATACACACACCCTACCTTCAGCTCTGCTCCACAATTTGCACATTTCATTTTCCTATCCCTCTTCTATACTCTGTACACAATTGTTCATCAGCATTGCAATGGTCATCGGCCCCACTCCTCCTGGAACCGGGGTAATGGCAGAGGCTATGGATGACGCCTCCTCAAATTTCACATCTCCGCACAATTTATTGTTTTCATCACGATGGATTCCCACATCAATTACCACCGCACCTTCTTTTATATATTCTGCTCCAATATATTGAGGTTTTCCCATTGCCACAATCAAAATATCTGCCTGTTTACAGATCTTTGGAAGATCTTTCGTCTTAGAATGGGTGATGGTAACCGTAGCGTTTTCCCGCAGCATCAGCAGAGCCATCGGCTTTCCTACAATGTTGCTTCTGCCGATCACCACACAATGTTTCCCGGTGATCTCTATTCCTGAGCGTTTTAAAAGCTGAATAATCCCCGCCGGCGTACAGGAAAGAAACCCTTTTTCACCGATGGTCATTGCTCCTACGCTCTGGGGATGAAATCCGTCCACATCTTTTTTGGGATCAATTGCCTGTATAATCTTGTCCTCACAAATATGAGCAGGCAGCGGAAGCTGTACCAGTATGCCCTTTACTTCCGTTTTCTGGTTTAATTCTTCAATTAATTTTAACAGCTCTGCCTCTTTCGTTTCCTCCGGCAGCTCATAAGCCAGAGATTCAATCCCAATATACGCACAAGCATTTTTCTTATTGCGCACATAGACGCTGGAAGCTGGATCTTCTCCTACCTGGATTACTGCCAAAGCTCCTGTCTTTCCTTTTGCACGAAGGGCTGCTGTCTTTTCCTTTAATTCATCTTTGATCTGCTGTGAAATCTTTTTTCCATCTATAATTACTGCCATAGCCATTCCTTTCCATCCTTCAGACACCTCTGCCTGGAGTCCTTACTTCTGTTTAGAATAAGCCGGTGATCACTCCCTGATCATCTACATCAATCTGATACGCTGCCGGCGTCTTTCCCAGCCCCGGCATTGTCATAATGGCTCCGGTAACTGCCACCACAAATCCTGCCCCTGCCGATACATACACTTCCCGGACATTAACGGTAAAGCCAGAGGGCCTTCCTAATTTTGTCTGGTCATCAGAAAGCGAATACTGGGTCTTGGCCATACATACTGGGAAATTTCCCATTCCTAATTTTTCAATTCTCTCTAATTCTTTCTGGGCTGCCGGAGAATAGGAAACACCTTCTGCTCCATAGATTTCCTTTGCCACCATAGCAATTTTTTCTGTGAGGGAAAGGCTGTCTTCATAGAGGGGCTTAAAATGGCTTTCCTTTGTCTCCAATGTCTCCAACACTTTTTCTGCCAAGGCAATACCGCCTTCTCCGCCTTTTTCCCATACTTCTGACAAGGCAAACTCACATCCCCGTTCCTTGCAGAACTGTTCTACAAACTCTGTCTCTGCCTTGGAATCTGTGAGAAAAGAATTTAAGGTCACCACTACCGGAACCTTGTATTTCTGTAAATTCTCAATATGTTTCTCCAGGTTCACAATCCCTTTCTTCAATGCCTCTAAGTTCTCATTCGAAAGCTCTGCCTTAGGCACGCCTCCATTGTATTTCAAAGCCCGTATTGTGGCCACCAATACCACTGCATCCGGCTTAAGACCAGCCATACGGCATTTGATATCCAGAAACTTTTCTGCTCCCAGATCTGCGCCAAATCCTGCCTCTGTCACCACATAGTCGGCAAGTTTTAAGGCTGTCTTTGTAGCACGGACACTATTACATCCATGGGCAATATTTGCAAAAGGTCCTCCATGTACAATGGCCGGCGTATGCTCCAATGTCTGAATCAAGTTCGGTTTCATAGCGTCTTTCAGCAAAGCCGCCATTGCTCCGGTAGCCTGAATATCATCTGCAGTGACTGGCTTTCCTTCAAAATTATAGGCCACGATCATCCGGCCCAGACGCTTTTTCAGATCAGCCATATCTTCTGCTAAACACAACACTGCCATAATCTCGGAAGCTACGGTAATGACAAAGTGGTCTTCTCTTACCATTCCGTCCATTTTATTTCCAAGACCTACCACAATATTTCGAAGCACACGGTCATTCATATCCAAACACCGTTTCCACACCACTTGGCGGGGATCAATCCCTAAAACATTTCCCTGCTGAATATGATTATCCAATAATGCTGCCAGCAGATTGTTGGCAGAAGTAATCGCGTGAAAATCTCCGGTAAAATGCAGATTCAGATCTTCCATGGGAACTACCTGGGCATAACCGCCTCCTGCTGCTCCGCCTTTGATTCCAAAACAAGGACCAAGGGAGGGCTCCCGCAATGCCAATACCGCCTTTTTGCCCATCTTTCCAAAAGCTTCGCCCAATCCCACGCTGGTAGTTGTCTTTCCCTCTCCAGCCGGCGTCGGGTTGATGGCTGTCACTAGAATTAACTTTCCGTCCTTATTTTCTTTTACCTTTTCTATCAGTTCATCAGATAACTTTGCCTTATATTTTCCATACAATTCCAGGTCATCTTCACCAATTCCCAGTTGAGCTGCCACATCCTTAATGTGGATCATTTCTGCTTCCTGCGCGATCTGAATATCTGTTTTCATGTTTACCTCCCATGGTCTCTATGCTGTTCTTTTGTCTGTCTATCTATATTTCTATACTACCATAACCTGATTCTTTATGGTAGATATAATTTCTCTGAGTTTTCATATTTTGCAATAAGGATTCTGCGGTGGAAATTTTGTACATTTCCGAAATTATTAAAATGCCAAAAGGACCCGCTGCCTCAGCAGCAGGGTCAAATTGCACGTAGATTGCACTTGGAAGCCATGGTTTCCAGATGCAATCTTGTGCAATTAAGGACTGTCGCACTAATATAAATTACAGGTTATGATTCGTTCAAAAGGTTTACATTGCTTTGCAATGTAAACAATATGCACAAAAATTACTTTGGAAAGCTAGCTTCCCAAAGTAATTTTTGTGTATTCTGTCTTTGCCGCACCAGCGGCAAAACCTTTTAAACGAGTAAATAAATTTGTGCGACAGCCTCACTTTTAGCATTTTCAAACTGAAGCGGTAAAATTTCAAAAATTTTATATCTCTCATTTCAAACACCTCAGACATGTTCTTCCACATAGGTTTCAAATTCTTCCATAGACATCTGTACTCTTCTTGGCTTGGTGCCTTCCTCTGGCCCTACCACTCCAGCTTCTTCCAGCTGATCCATAATTCTTGCCGCCCGGTTAAAGCCAACTTTAAACATACGCTGCAGCATACCAATTGAGCCTTTTTCTTTCTCTATGATAAATTTTCCTGCTTCTACAAAATAGGCATCCCGTTCGTTTCCTCCGCCGCCGGAGCCGGAAACAGCCCCTACCGAAACAGTATTCATCTTTTCTTCAATTTCAGAATTATACACCACTGTACTCTGTTTCTTTAAGAAATCAACTACCGCTTCCACTTCAGGATCTGACACAAAAGGCCCCTGTACACGTAATGGCTTCTGATATCCCTGAGGATAAAAGAGCATATCTCCATTTCCCAGCAGTTTCTCCGCCCCATTCATATCCAGAATGGTTCTGGAATCCACACCGGAAGATACCGAAAAGGCAATACGGGAAGGCATATTTGCCTTGATCAATCCTGTAATTACATCTACGGAGGGACGCTGCGTGGCTATAATCAAATGAATTCCTGCTGCTCTTGCCAGCTGTGCAAGCCTGCAGATGGCATCTTCCACATCGCCTGGAGCCACCATCATAAGATCTGCCAGCTCGTCCACTACCACTACGATCTGAGGCATTTTCTCTGGTTTTGTCTCATCTTCCACATCTTTGATTCCTGCAATCTTCTGATTGTATCCTTTCAGATCCCGGACTTGACAAT
The DNA here is from genome assembly GCA_022792535.1 of Lachnospiraceae bacterium. Classification (GTDB taxonomy): domain Bacteria; phylum Bacillota; class Clostridia; order Lachnospirales; family Lachnospiraceae; genus Petralouisia. The sequence continues at coordinate 3,314 of JAAWBG010000059.1, read as the reverse complement.
CTGCAAATTTTTGATAACGGTCCATCATCTCCGCTACCGCCCAATGAAGGGCTCCCGCCGCCTTTTTCGGATCTGTGACCACCGGAATCAGCAGATGAGGAATTCCATTGTAGACGCTTAATTCCACCACCTTTGGATCAATCAGAATCAATTTTACATCTTCTGGATCGGCTTTGTAGAGAATACTCATAATGATGGTGTTGATACATACCGATTTTCCAGATCCTGTAGCTCCCGCAATCAATAGGTGGGGCATTTTGGCAATATCCGCCACAATGGCCTCTCCGCCGATATCTTTTCCTGCCGTAAAACAGATATTTGACTTATGATTCTGAAATTCCTCTGATTCTATCATATCCCGGAAACGCACCATCACGGTCTCTTTGTTGGGCACTTCAATTCCCACTGCTGCCTTGCCTGGAATGGGAGCCTCAATTCGAATATCCGCCGCCGCTAAGTTTAATTTAATATCATCTGCCAGATTTACAATCTTGCTGACTTTTACACCCATTTCTGGCTGCATCTCGTAGCGGGTCACGCTAGGCCCGCAGCTGACATCTGTGATCGTCACATTGACGCCAAAATTCTTTAAAGTCTGTTGCAACTTCAATGCCGTTTCCTGTAAATGTTTTCTGGAATCTCCCTGAGTATCGGATCCCTTTTTCAGCAGCGCCACTGGGGGCATAACATAGGGCGGCTTCACCTCTCGGACTGTTTTTGGAATTTCTGTCTTTTCTATTCTATTCTCTACCGCTTTTCCCTCTTCTATTTCTGCTCTCCCTGTTTCCTCTTCTCTCTCACTCTTCTCATACTCCGATTCTGTGAATCTGGTAACTTCCTCTATTTTCTCTGAAAGTTCTGGTATTACAGGTTCCATCTCTTCTATTTTGAATTCAGATTCGGGTTCCTGTTTCTCCTCTGCCCCTGAAATAATGGCCGCTTCCAGTCCCGCTATCACTTCATCTGACACAGTAATATCATCCAGCCAATTCATATCCTCTGATCCTGTTATACCTGAAGGTTCCGAGGTAATGATTACTGGCTCTTCCCTGGCCAGCAGAATCTCCCCTTCGCTGGTATCGGTCTGCCATCCTTCTTCTGTTCTCTCCAAAGCTTCCTGATTCCGCTCTGAAATCAGACTGCTTCGTCTAGGCTTTTTATGTACCTTTTCTACCACCACCGGTTCTGAAATCATTTCCTGAGACTGACTTGTCTCTGGACTTACCATTATTCCCGGCTCTTTCATATTACTCTTATCTTGTTTTGTTTCCTCTTTTGCCTTTATCCCCAGAACGGAAACATCTGGAACAGCGGCAGATGAAACTGGTTTCTTTGGAATATTTTCTTTTTGATCAGAAAATAGTTTTTCTTTTAATTCTTGGGAAAACATCTCTGTTTCCGTCGGCGGCTTCAACTCGCTGATATTATCTGAAAGTTTTGGTTTTATGGGCTGTATTCTGGTATCCAGCGCCACCCCTTCTACTTTCTTATCCATCCTTCTGTGCATCTGCTCTTCCCGCCTGGATTCTTTGATCTCCCTTCGCCTTGCAGCGTCCTCCCGCGCTGTATTGTATACCCTGCGGCTTCTTTTCTTTACGCCTCCCAGGAAGGACTGCTCTGTCAAAAGCACCAATGCGATGATTAAGGCAATAACGTCAACTACGTAGGTTCCGATCTTTCCAATGGCCGGACATAAAATCATGGCCAGCACGCCCCCTAAAGCGCCGCCGCCGCTTTTGTGCTCCATGGCATACTGAAATGATTTTTTTACCTGATAATCAGTAGAATCACCTGCCACTAACTCCATAAACAAGCACAAAAATGCCACAAACACTACGCCTGCCACAATTTTCACCAAAGCAGCTCCATTATCACGATTGGATACAAAAAATGCTGCTCCAATAAAAAAGCAAATAGGAAATATGTATGCCGACATACCGAATACGCCAAAACAATAAGCGCTCACTTTTGCTCCCACAAATCCACCAATTCCAAAATTGCTGAGAAACATCACAATACACAGCGCTAAAATAATCAAAAGCGTTACTTCACTGCCAAAAGATACTTCCTGATTCTTATTTTTTGTATTATTTTGCTTTTTCCCGGAGGTATTTCTTCCTCCGGTACTTCGGGTATTTTTCCTTTTTGTTGTATTTTTCGGTTTTGATGCCATATAACTTCCTCCAAACTGTCCTTCATTCCTGCAAAATTCAAATTCCCATATCCTGGCACACTGTTTATAGTTTAGCACATTCGATTGGAAATGTCATTACCACTTTCCCATGCTTTTCAGATTTCGTTATTTTGCTTATTTTCATCAATCATTTCATGGAGTTTCTTCATTGCCTCGTCAATACCTCCCACTTCGTTAATAATTCCCTCTGTCACCGCCTGATTTCCAACTAAGATGGTTCCCAGATCTTTTGTCAGCATACTGGTATTCATCATCATTTTTTCCAGCTGCTCCTGACTTGCAAAACAATGTTTCGCAATAAATCCTGTAATTCGGTCCTGCATCTGCTGAAAGTAATCATAAGTCTGAGGCGCTCCAATTACCAGTCCATTTAACCGTACGGGATGAATCACCATGGTTCCAGTTGGGACGATATAGGAATAATCTGTAGAAACAGCCAGCGGAACTCCAATGGAATGACTTCCTCCCAGTACCAGAGAAACGGTAGGTTTGCTCAGCGAAGATATCATCTCTGCAATGGCAAGGCCGGATTCCACATCACCGCCCACCGTATTGATAATGATCATAACGCCATCCACGCTCTCATCATCTTCGATAGAGGCAAGTTTCGGCAGTACATGTTCATACTTTGTGGTTTTGGTATTGGGAGAAAGGCTCTCATGTCCTTCAATCTCCCCGATAATGGAAAGCAGATGAATCTTATGATGAGCTCTTCCCTGTTCTAAGGTAAGCTGTCCCATTTCCTTGATCTCTTCATTTTCATTTTTTGTCTTTTCCTGCTGTTTTAAATTTTCTTCCATAAAAATCCCCTTTCTGTGTTTCATACTATTTTCTGCATTTTTGTGTTAGTATGCACTTTTTTATGGAAGTTTATACTCTGACAAATTTTCATCCCTTCGCATGGCACAAAATTTCTTTTCCGTCCCAGCGCCATAACCTAATCCTAGAACAAAGTGGGCAAGCCCACATCAACTCCCCTACTCCTCAATCTTAAGGGGATTGCACACTTTGACGCGCCGAGTGCAGTCGCTTCAGCGACATATTCCTTTTGCACGAGTGCACATATTATTTTTCTCTTATAGGGAAGACACTTTCACGCCTTAGCGTGACAAGGTCTTTC
>JAAWBG010000134.1 GCA_022792535.1 Lachnospiraceae bacterium | reverse complement strand
GTCTTCCTCCTTCTTCTTGTACAATTCTACCGGGAATCCCGCTTCCAGCCGGTCCATATCCTTCCCTGTCTCAAATATCGTAAAAATCGGGAGGATGACAAGCTTAACCAGGGGCGCCGGTATAATAAAAGCTGTCGCTGAAGAGATTGCCGTGGCCGCTGTATTCACAATGCCGCCCGTAACCGTACTCGTCCCCCAGAAATTTAGGAATGCAGACGCCAGGTTTAGGACATAGCGGATACCATAAATCGCCTTATAGGCCTCTTTCACATTGGCCTCATTACCCGCACCAAACAAAATGTACTCTACTTCCGCCAAATAAGCATAATTATTCTCTTCGTTTATCAGCTCATTCGTAAGTGTCTTGTTATAACTGTCTACAGGATTTGCGCTAAGCCATGTACCGTCTTTTTCCGGTGTGCCTTTATAAGTCTCATATACGCTCCTGTAGCTATCGTCTTTCAGGTTCAGCTTTGCCAGGTCATTCTCATTTTTACTTTTCATTATCTCAAAGTAATTCTCATTCTCAAAGGTGGCGTAACTGAACATGTTCATGATATATTCCGTGGTATAGAGATTATCCCGTATATTACTTATATTTAGTTCAAGCAGGCTGGTAATCAGGGTTGTCATGGTCCCCAGCAGACCGTCCCCAAAACTGAACGCCCCTTCTGTCCTTGACGGCAAATCCCTGTCTTTAGGGCCATGGAACCTGCCTTTGTCTTTTATTTCTTCAGCCTTCTTCTTCCCCTCATCCTCCTTCTTATCAACTGCCTTCTGCTGTTCGTCTACATCCGACGGCTTCAGTTCCTTAAACATGTCATAATAGATATAATACAGCGGAGGCACCGCATCCCTGTCATCCAGGTAATGCACCAACGGGCTGTAGGCTAAATCCCCAATATGGGGCAGTTCAGCTACTTCACCCGTATGGGGTTTAAACAGCACGGAAAACCTGCCCGCCGCATAATCATCCAGCGCCCCATTTGCCAAGGGTATGCTGCCTGCATCGACCTGGCCCGCCGCGGCAGATTTAAACCTCGCATAATCCCCGATTTCCATTACTTGGGTACCCCCGTATGTCATCGCATTAATTGCATCCGACATTGCCTTGAGCTGGGTACGTGCGTTTTTAAGCCGGGTCTCCAGGGCTTCCACTTCGCTGATTTCAATCTTTTTCACTTTCTGTTCCGATTCGAAGCCATCCGCATTCC
>JAAWBG010000133.1 GCA_022792535.1 Lachnospiraceae bacterium | reverse complement strand
AATATGTCCAATTTTTAAGGAAGAATGATGAAATAGTTATTTTTAAAGAAAGAGAGGAAAGAAAAAAATTTTATCAATCTTTTAATTATGATAGGATATTATCTATGTCAAACGAAGAAATGAATTCTTATTTAAAAAAATTATGGAATGTGATACCTATATCTGTTAATAAGATATGTAATAAAAATAAAGATTTTAAAAGAAGTCTTGCAGATTTATTATATGGTGATAGAGAGTTAGAAAATAGATATAATGAATTTTATGATAATGTTGTAGAATTTAAAGCATCTGCAATGTCAGAAGTACTAACTTATAATTATCCAAATGATTGTATTATTTGGAATAATAAAGTCAAAAATGTATTTATGATGTTAGAAATAAAAGATATCCCTAAAGAAAGTGACAATTTAACTTTTAATTGGTATCAAAAGTTAATTAGTTATGGAAAAATAATACAAAAGAGATTAAACGAGAAAATGAATCGAAATTTTAATTTATTTGATGTTGATTATTTTTATGATGTAATATTTTTAAATTATTCTATTGATGTAAAAAAATTAGATAAAATTATTGGTTTATATAAAAATAATGCAAGCGAATATATACCAAATGAAATATATAAATGGGAAGCAATTGCTCATTTTCAAAATACTTGGGATATAAATGCTAAAAATTTTTTAGAAATGATGAAGAATGCATTTTCAAAAGTGAATAATTTATTAAGTGGAATGAATTATTTTCCAAAAAAAATGATAGAATCCTTTTGTGAAAAAGAATCAGAAACAGTTAGAGAAATGTTTAAAGTACTTTATGATGAATCAAAAAGTTTGAATGAAAGGTATAGTTATTTTATTTTAACTTCTAAAAAATTATTAAATAAATATTGGAATAATGATATGAATCATTATCAGGATTTACATGCAGTTAGTGTTTATTTATCTTTTAAGTTTCCAAATAAGTATTATGTATATAAGGCTAGTATTGATAAAAAAGCGACAGCATTTTTAGGTGTTAATATTACTTGTATTGATAGTGAAGTAAGTAAAGAAGAAAGAGATATTATTACGTTACAAAATTATTATAGAGTATGTGATAATGTTGTTGATTATATATCTAGTGATAAAGAACTTTTAGAACTTCAACAAAATTATTTAAGTAATAATAGTTATAGAAATGATGATAATCATATTCTAGCTTGGAATTTGTTATACTATTATGGTAGTATATATT
>JAAWBG010000058.1 GCA_022792535.1 Lachnospiraceae bacterium | reverse complement strand
CTTACTCATAGAATTAAAACAACTTCGTTGTTTTAATTCTATATCCCAAATATCGCCATAAATACGCCGGCTGCCACTGCAGTACCGATTACTCCGGCAACGTTGGGTCCCATCGCATGCATCAGCAGGAAATTGGTGGGGTCTTCTTCCGCTCCCACTTTCTGAGATACACGGGCCGCCATAGGAACCGCAGATACCCCGGCAGAACCAATCAACGGATTAATCTTGCCTCCGGTAATCTTACTCAACAGTTTTCCAAACAGTACTCCGGCTGCGGTACCAAACATGAAGGCAACGAGACCCAGAATTACAATCTTTATCGTTGTTATATTCAGGAAAGCTTCTGCACTGGTAGTAGCTCCTACAGAAGTTCCCAGCAAAATTACCACAATGTACATCATCGCATTGGACGCTGTCTCGGACAGCTGGCGTACCACGCCGGACTCCCGGAACAGATTACCCAGCATCAGCATACCAACCAACGGCGCTGTTGTGGGAAGAATCAGACATACTACTGACGTAACCACAATTGGGAAGAGAATACGCTCCAATTTAGACACAGGTCTTAAGTTCTGCATCTTAATGGCACGTTCTTTCTTCGTTGTAAACAATTTCATAATGGGCGGCTGGATAATCGGAACCAGCGCCATATAGGAATAAGCTGCCACTGCAATGGGGCCCATCAGGCCTGTCTGTCCTAACTTTCCTGCCAAGAAAATGGAAGTCGGACCATCCGCTCCTCCGATAATGGATACGGCTGCCGCTGCCTTGTCATTGAATCCCAGCCAGATTGCCATGAAATACGCGCCGAAAATACCAAACTGAGCTGCCGCTCCAAGCAAAAAACTGATTGGGTTCGCAATTAAAGGTCCAAAGTCTGTCATCGCTCCCACTCCCATAAATATCAGGGATGGCAGAATTGACCATTCGTCCAGGGAATAGAAATAATAAAGTAAACCACCTACGCCATTACTGGTCTCCTCCGGCGAAGCAATAATTTCCGGATAAATATTCACCAGAAGCATACCAAAGGCAATCGGAACCAACAGCAAAGGCTCAAAACCTTTCTTAATTGCCAGGAAAAGGAATATAAATGCCACCAAAATCATGACATAGTTTCCCCAGGTCAGATTGAAAAACGCTGTCTGGTGCAGGAGGTTTGATAAAGTTTCTCCTACGTAACTCATATTTTACCTCCAATACTTAGTTGTTTAAAGTTGCTAATACTACACCTGCTTCTACAGACTGTCCAACAGTTACCTCAATGCTTGCCACGGTTCCATCTTCCGGCGCAACAACAGGTGTCTCCATTTTCATAACTTCCAGTACTAAAATAGTATCTCCGCGTTTTACTGCATCTCCTGGTTTGCTGTCAACACTAAATACTTTTCCTGCTGCGCCTGCTTCAATCTTCACATTTCCAGCGCCGCCTGCTGCTGGTGTGGGAGCTGCTGGTGCTGCCGGCGCTGCTGCGGGAGCCGCTGCTTTTCTGGGTGCTGCCGGTGCTGCTGCACCTGCGCCATTTTCTTCTACAGTAACATCATAAACGTTTCCATTAACGGTAATTGTATAACTTTTCATCTTCGTTTCCTCCTGAATTTACGATTAAAATCTTCTTTTGATGGAACGTACTACAAAGTCGTCTGTAGAAGTTCCGGTAGATGCTGCAATTGCCGCTGCAATCACTGCTGCCAGTTCCAATCCGTCTTGCGCCGCCATAGCTTCTTCCACAGCAGGTGGAACAGGAGCCACAGTCTGCTCTTTTACGGGCGCTGTCTCTTTGCTTCCTTTTTTCTCAAAATAGGAGAGGAATTTGAAACATCTGATGATCAGGCTGATCAAGATCAATACGGTAAACACAACTCCCATTCCCATCAGAGTGTTCAGGGCCGCATTGGTCATTTTCTCTCCAAGGGTCTGTACCTGATCTACAGTAATATCTTCCAGTTCCATATTATGATATTTATACACATACGTCAAAATAACTGGACGGCCTGCATAAATAATTCTCTGTTCACAAGTTAAGGTTTTGCCGGATTTCTCAATGATAAATTCTCCCAGTTTCTGATACTCTCCCACATCTTTTGTGGCTTCCTCCCAACGAGTGATCAGATTTACCATAACCTCATCACCAGATGCAAGGGCACCAGCTTTGTCTGATTCTGACATAGACTGCAGAATGTTAACGGCATTTTCACATGCACCTTTCAATTGATCGTAGGTGAAACCATTATAATCGACCTTGGTAGGATCTTCTCCACATGCTGTCAGTCCAAGTACGATCAGACACATACTTATCATCAGCAATATCTTCTTTTTCATAAACTTCACCTTTCTATTTTGCTACATGTTTTCTAATCGGTTCACCTGTTCCTTTGGTATAGAGCATTTCAAATGCTGCCGCTGCATACTTTCTGGTATCGTCCGGCGCAATGATCAGGTCAACCTGTCCACGTCTCGCTGCTGTCTGTACTGAGGACTGAAGTTCTTCGTAAGCTTTTGCCTTCTCTGCAATCACGTCTGCCGGCTTTCCGTCATACATAATTTTTGCAGCCAATCCTGCATCCATCATGCCGACCTTGCTTCCTTCCCACGCATATACCAGATCTGCCCCGATGGATTTGCTGTTCATCATCACATAAGCGCTTCCATAAGCATTTCCTACGATAATATTTACCTTTGGAACTGTTGCCCCTGCAAATGCTGCTATCATCCGGGCCATAGCCTTGGCCAGATTCTTCTCAGAGCATTCTGTGGCTGCAAATCCCTCCACATTGGTCAAAGATAATACCGGAATCTCAAAAGCGTCGCAGAAACTGATAAATTCTGCTGCTTTGTTGCATCCTCTTGCAGTAAGCACTTTATCAAAGCTTTCTGCCTTCTCTCCATTTTCATCATAGACTGCAGAAGCGTTGGCTACTGCGCCGATGGTCTTTCCATTTAATTTGATAAAACCAGTTACCATATTTCTGGCATAATCTTTTCTTGTTTCCACAAAAACATTGCTGTCAGAGATATGTGTCAAAGCCAGACGAGTATCTTCCCTGCATCCGGAAAGGTTCTCACAGACACGATTCAAATCGTCTGCACATTCCTCTTCTCTTGTGCCTTCTTCATTATTTCCCGGAAGAATGCACACTAATTCGCGGATCGCGGACAGAATCTCCTCTGTGGTTCCAATCCCATCAATACATCCATTGCTGCCCGCCTGATATTCTGCACTTGAAGTATCGCATTTAGAAACATGATTGCCTTTGATAGCGTTGGGAGAATTCACAAATACTTTCCCCTTCTCTTTTTCCACAAATGCAAAATCACTTAAAGCAGGAACAACAGCAAGTCCGCCGCCGCAGGAGCCAAACACTGCGCAGATCTGAGGAACCACGCCGCTGGCTGCCGCCTGCGCTGCATAGATCTCTCCAAATCCCTGTAGCGCATCTACAGATTCCTGCAGACGCATGCCGCCGCAGTCAATCAGACCAATCACCGGCGCTCCCATTTTTACTGCCATCTGATAAATTGCAGTAATTTTCTTACTGTGCATCTCACCGATGGTTCCGTTTAACACAGAAGCATCCTGGCTGTACACATACACCAGATTTCCGTCAATCAAACCGTATCCGGTGATCACTCCATCGGATGGAGTCTCAGACTGACTCAAGTCAAAATCTGTGTTTCTTGCAGTTACCAGAGCTCCGATTTCCATAAAACTTTGCTCGTCAAGAAGACCGGAAATTCTCTGTCTTGCTGAGTTAGTAGAATTACTCATTGCTTAAACCTCCATATGTATTTTATTAATTTTTCAAAATTTTCTTCCGATTATAATTGTATCTCTTTTGACAAAACTTTTCAATAGATATTTCGGAAAATCTGTTAAATTTTTCACTAATACTGCCAGATTTTTCCTGGCCTTTTGTTTCATTTTGTCATTTTTCTCAGTATGTCAATTTTTTCCTTTATTTTCCTTCTATTTTTTCCCATTTTTTCTTATTTATCTCTTCTTTCAGCCTCTTTGCATCTTCATTGTTAAAATTTTATCAATCTTTTTCTTTCTCTGATTCCTCCTTAAAATATAACTCTTTTTCCATAAAAAATAATTTTAGAATATAATTCTTATACCAGGAGGGCTGCAGTTTTTTTATTTCTTTTACTGCATATATTGGAATTTCTGCAATCTGCTGCTCATCCAGATAATAAAGTACCCTTCCCAGCTGCTGTCCTTTTTTTACCGGCGCTTCCACACGTTCTGGAATATCATAAATGGTCCGCACTTCTTCATCTCTTCGTTTCAGTACCCGAATCCGCTCTTCTTGGATTTCCACCGGAACTGTTACCTGCTGGTACAATCTTCCATTTTCCGGCTCCGCCTCTTCCACTTTTATGGGGCCAAATTCTCTGTCATATTCATAGACGTCTTCATTCTGATACTGTTCTAATCCATAATTCATCAAAGTCTTTGTGTCTGACCACTTATAAGTCTTGTGATTGGGCCAGCCGCAGGCCAGCAATGCCACAATAAAGGTCCTGTCTTCCCTTCGCAGCGCTCCCACATAACAGTAGCCTGCATTTCCTGTAAACCCTGTTTTCCCAGACAAGGCTCCGTCCATCATCTGAAGAAACGCGTTGTGATTATTGCAATTATAATGCTTTGTCCCTGCCAGATTTGCAAATTGGTAACTGGGCGTTCTGGTAATCTCCAGAAATTTTTCATTCTGAATGCAGTAGCTCATAATTTTAGCCAAGTCCTGGGCTGTAGTACCGTGTATTCCGGTTTCATCGCTGGCGTCCAATCCATTAGGGGTAATAAAATAAGTATCTTTACAGCCTAACTCCCTGGCCTTCTGATTCATTTTTTCTGCAAATTCTTCCACTGTTCCGCCAATGTGCTCTGCAATAGCCACAGCCGAATCATTGTGAGATTCCAGCATAAGAGAGTACAGCAGGTCCTTGAGCTTGAAACTGTCACCTGCGCTCATGCCAAGGCGCACCTGAGGCATGGAGGAAGCATAACTGCTGACTTTTACCGTGTCTTCTAAATCTCCCTGTTCCAGGGCCAGAATACAGGTCATAATTTTCGTAGTGCTGGCATTGGGCAGATGCTCGTATCCATTTTTTTCATAAAGCACCCTCCCGTTTTCTGCATCCATCAGCACCGCCCCTTTGGCATACAGACTAAATTCTGGCTGCTGACTCTTTTCCTGATTCTCTAACTGCTGCTCTTCCTGAACTTCTGATTGCTGATTCTCCTCCTGCACCTCTGATCTTAGCATTTCTCCCCTGACTTCTTCTGCTGAAAAAACTTCAACATGATCGCTGTTTTCCCTGCCTGTTACAGGTACTGTTTCACACATGCCTGCCAATATGCAGAGAACAAGAAAAACTATTTTACAACGCTTTCTATTGCTGTCTCCCTCTTTCTCGTATTTCCTTCTTTTTTCCCATTTTTTCTTTCTCATAACATCCATTCTTTCCTGATAAGGTTGTATTTTCCCTTCATTATATGAGATAAAAATGGTTGTCATTCCCTTTAAAATAAAGAATCCTATAAGAGAACAAAGTGAGCAGGCCCACTTCATCTCCCCTAACCCCTCAATCTTGAGGGGATTGCACACTTTGACGCGCCGAGTGCAGTCGCTTCAGCGACATATTCCTTTTGCACGAGTGCGCATATTATTTTTCTCTTATAGGATTAGGGTGTCAAAAGGGTGCGACGCACCCACTCTATACCATATATTGATGTGCAAGCAAGCTTGCAATAGCAATATATGGTGTGAGTGCAGCGCCAAAGGCGCTTTTGACACCCTAATCCTTATAGGAATATACTTTCACGCTTTAGCGGGACAAGGTCTTTCCTATAAGAGAAAAAAGAATCCTGCTCTGCAGGATTCTACGCGCGCCAGCGGATTGCGCAGCAATAAGTATCATCTCCGCGGGCTGTGCATAATTGTTTTTCTCATATAGGAAATTCAAGGGAATTTCCTATATGAGAAAAAATCCCCCTGCTGCATATCGGGGGGATCTTTTTTGTCGTTCTACATACTATCTAAATTTTTCTGTCTGTTCCTGGATCAGCTCTGCATCTGCAAAATAATTGATTTTCATGGAATTACGCACGTCCTCTAAAGTCTGCGCCGCTGTTTTCTCTGCCTCCTGGCTTCCTTTTTTCAATACTTCGAAAATATAGGGAATATCTTTCTGCAGCTCTTTTCTGCGGCTGCGGATAGGCTCTAGTTCTTCCTGAAGCACATTGTTCAAGAATTTCTTTACTTTTACATCTCCCAGACCGCCTCGCTGATAATGGGCCTTTAACTCATCCAGATTGCCGTAATCTGGCAGATACCGTTCAAAATGATCCTCCCTGCAGAAGGCGTCCAGATAAGTAAATACCGTGTTCCCTTCCAATGATCCTGGATCTTCCACCCGCAGATGATTGGGATCGGTAAACATGCTCATCACTTTCTTTTTGATCTCATCCGCCTCTTCTGACAGATAAATACAGTTTCCCAAAGATTTGCTCATCTTGGCCTTGCCGTCAATTCCCGGCAGACGCATACATGCCTGATTATCCGGCAGCAATACCTGTGGTTCTACTAATGTATCTCCATACACTGTATTGAATTTATGCACAATCTCTCTGGTTTGTTCGATCATAGGCATCTGATCTTCTCCCACTGGCACAGTGGTGGCCTGAAAAGCTGTGATATCTGCCGCCTGACTGATGGGATAGGTGAAAAATCCCACTGGAATACTGGCCTCGAAATTACGCATTTGAATCTCTGCCTTCACGGTAGGATTCCGCTGCAGACGAGACACTGTAACCAGATTCATATAGTAAAAGGACAGTTCACACAACTGCGGAATCTGAGACTGGATAAACAAGGTAGATTTCTCAGGATCTAAACCGCAGGCCATATAATCCAACGCCACTTCTATAATATTCTGGCGCACTTTCTCTGGATTGTCCGCGTTATCTGTCAATGCCTGAGCATCTGCAATCATAATAAAAATCTTGTCATATTCCCCGGAATTCTGCAGTTCCACTCTTCTCCGCAAAGATCCCGCATAATGTCCCACATGAAGCTTTCCGGTAGGTCTGTCTCCGGTTAAAATAATTTTACTCATACAAAAAAATCCTCGCTCTTCTTGTCATTTTCTCGTTTTTTACACTATAATATATCCCCTGTTTCCTGTCAAGGGAGGGGAATCCAGACTGAAATGGAACCTCCTTCTACCCGAAAGTTTCCATATCCCTCTTCATCAATGCATACTTTTTCTGAGCAATGCTCCATAGCGTCTCCAAAAGTTCTGCCGGCAAACCTTTTTCCTGCATACATTTTCTTGCTGCCTCCTGGTCCATCTGAAATCAAAAGCGCAAGTCCAGAATTCTCCTGTTCTTCCAGACCCTCTCTAGTAAATCCCACGATATCCTGATGGTCGTAATAGCTGTGCTGGGGCCCATATGCATGACTTTTGCGCAGTTTCAATAACTTCTGCAGGCCGGTCACCGGTCCAATCCCATTATGGGGAATTCCGTAATAATCTCCATAAAATACACAGGGAATCCCAGCCTCCTGAAGCAAAATAATCCCATAGGCCAGAGGCTTGAACCAGTCCATCACAAAAGACTGAAGAGCCTGCCCCGGCTGAGTATCGTGGTTATCCACAAAGGTCACTGCATGCCAGCTGTCTGCGGCAGTCAAAGTATCATGAAGCAGATACCTCATATCAAAATTTCCGCCGGCACAAGAGGCTTCATGGAATCTAAAATGCAGCGGAACGTCAAATAACTGCATACATTTTCCAGTTTCATTCAAATAGCGCAAAAGTCTTCTATGATCTGGGCTCCAGTATTCTCCCACCGCAAAAAAATTTTCTTTCCGGTATTCCCGCATCCTTCCAAGCCACTGGCAGAAAAACTGACAATCAATATGTTTCACTGCATCCAGACGCATACCGTCCACTTCCGTAACATCCAGATACCATTTTCCCCAACGCTCTAATTCTTCTGACACCTGAGGATTTCCCATATCCAGATCGTCCCCCATCAGGTAATCGTAATTGCCGTTTTCTTCATCTACTCCTAAATCCCATTCCTTCCCATGAAAACGAAAGATAGCCTTCTCTTTCCGCTCTTCATCCCAGTCTGTCCCATCAAAATGGGTCCAATTCCACTGAAAATCTGAATAAATCCCCTTTCTTCCCGGAAAAGTAAATTTGGTCCAAACATGAACTTCCTGCTCTCCGCTGATATCCTGAAATCGGTTTCCCCAGTTTTCCTTTGCAGCCATCACTGTCTCCTGCTGGTCTGCACCCATACGGTGATTCAGCACAATATCTGCCAACACCTTGATTCCTTCTTTCTGGAGGGTGCGAACAGCCGCTATGTACTCCTCTTTCGTTCCATATTTGGTGGGCACGGAACCTTTTTGATCAAATTCCCCCAGATCATAAGTGTCATACACTCCATATCCCACATCATGAATTCCTGCCTGTCCTTTGTAAGCCGGCGGCAGCCACAGGAATGTGATCCCATGTTCTGAAAGCTCTTTTGCCTGCTGGATACATCGTTTCCAGTGAGCGGCGTCTTCTGGAAGATACCACTCAAAATACTGCATCATCGTCTCGTTTTTCATTCTGAACGTTCTCCTTTGTATACGTACTTACTATATGATCCATCGCATCTTTCAACACATAATAGTAACCATCTGTCTTCGTGCTAATAACTTATTTGCCTAGGTGCTTCATTAACACCAATCTCACAGTATTTTCTATATTTTCCGTCCCTGTATATATCGTTATTTTACCATTATTCTACCAATAGGGGCAAGTATTTGACCCATTTTATGCAATAATCTGCATATAGGATAAGTAAGTTTACCTCTCAGCGGTTTGGTAATCATCAAAAGATTTTGTGGCAAAAGTTCGCTTGGAAAGTTTGAATTATGCTTTGAAGGATATCCGTTCAAGAAATGTTAGTTTTAATTTTTTGTCTGATAGGATTAGGGTGTCAAAAGGGTGCGACGCACCCACTCTATACCATATATTGATGTGCAAGCAAGCTTGCAATAGCAATATATGGTATGAGTGCAGTGCCAAAGGCGCTTTTGACACCCTAATCCTGATAGCAATTTAAGAGAAATTACTATACAAAACACAAAGCTGATTTTTGTTTATGAATATTGCTTGAGCCAATCAGAATTAATGCGTCTTGCTCCAGAGAAAAACAGGTATGTTCGTTGATATAACATCCTTAAGCGTTGAAGATAGAGAAAGAAACCAAATTTTTAGATAGGATTAAGTCATATTGTTTCAAATTAAAATAAAGATACTAATCAAGAGTTTTCTGAACAGCTTTCAATACATGAAAATTACTTATTTTTATCAATTTTATGGATGGATTTACTTTACATGTTGAAAGCATGTTATGTCTTACCAAGCACTGAATTTGGTTATTCAAATTCGCTTGTTATGGGCTTTTGCCCCTAATACCCCATCAAAAGAACGCAGAGCCAGCAGCAAGTGAGAATCCCTCACTGCTTACTGGCTCTGTTATTTATTCCGCAATTTTTTACAATTCAAATTTTGTGCTTATTGTTATGATATTAGCAGGCAGAAATACTGTCAATAAAATTTGAAAGGAAGTGCTGAGAATGGATTATAAAAATCTGTTTGAAAAATTCAATAAGGAAGGAAAACTACTTATACCAGATGCTACGGCAACCTTTGACGCTATTCCGTGGTCGAAACATCCAACTTTCGAGGGTGTGGAATTAAAACATATTATCACATCCGAAAAGACAGATGGACAGTTCAGCTTCCATCTTGTGAGGATAGCCCCTCATAAAAAGATTGGCAATCATATCCACGAAAAGCAATTAGAAACACATGAAGTTATTGCTGGTGCAGGCATTTGTGTGAACAATGGAGCGAAACTGCCCTATGAAGCAGGCGTAATTTCCATTTT
>JAAWBG010000057.1 GCA_022792535.1 Lachnospiraceae bacterium | reverse complement strand
GAAAAGGAGTAAACAGGGTGAAACTGGAATTGTTTCTGGTTTCTATTGGTCATAATCTCTATAAATTCAGGAATAAAAAGATGCGGCTCCCGGAAGCAGCATAAAAAGCAGAGAGGCTATTCCAGGGGGAAAGGGGGAGGTATACGCTTTTTTAAGATAGAGCTGAATTTTTAAGACAAAAAAGAGGAGCTGTGAAAAATGGTGTTTCAATCACTCCATTTTTTCACAGCCCCCTTCTGAACAAATCCATGTTTTGTAAGTTATGCTGATACAGCAGTTATTCTTTTGGTATTACAAAAGATATCTTAAACCATCAGTGCTGTGTTACAAATTCACCTACGGTCTGGTTGAATTTATCTGGTTCTTCCCAGAACAGCATATGACCGGAATCCTCGAAAAATACGGTTTTTGCACCAGGAATATTTTCACCTACCCAGGCGCTGCCCTGCCAGTCGAATACGTTGCTGTTTCGTGCTACGCAGACAAGGGTCGGGAGTTTGATCTCTGGAATAAAATCTCTCCAGTCCAGATTGGTGTGGTCTCGCATAATCTCAATTCTCACATAAGGCGGACATTTAGAGATTTCGTCTGCAATAAATTTTGCATCTTCCGGTGTGGGCGTATGATTCAGGCAGGCTCCTACCAATCCTTCGGCAGCGCCCCGTGGATCGTATTTGATATCGTAACAGGTGCGGATGAACATTTCTATGTCATAACAGCCTTTTTGTCCCCAGATCCAGTCTGGTCCAGTGTATTGAGCAGGAGACTGATCTACACAGATAAGACCGCTGATTCGATGATTTCCGAATAATTCAATATAGCTCCAGAGAATGGAAGCTCCCATGGACCAGCCAAGAACAGTGACGTCCGTCGCATCCAGATGATCCAGAAGATTTTTTACGTCCATTGCATAGCGGGAAATCCGGTGGCTGTGCATTACCTTTTCGGATTCTCCGTGTCCTCTCATATCCATGCAGATTACTTTACAGGTTTTTGAGAGTTCTTCCACATTGTGTTTCCAGAAGTTTGTGGTGCAGGTCCAGCCTGGAAGCATGAACAAAGGTCTTCCTTCTCCTGTTACCTCATAATAGATTTCTACATTGTCGTTTGTTAAAAAAGTTGCCATAATTACCTTCTCCTTTCTTAGGTCAGACGATTTTATCTGACAGTCATATGAATTCCCATTTTAATTAGACGGAACATGCGGTCAGCAGCGTCTAAAAGCAGTTCGTCACAGTCCCGGATGGCAGTATCAAGATCCATGGGGTGATTGACAATGGGCATAATGGAATCAATTCCACAGTCATAAATTTTACAGGCTCCAGGGCCCATTCCTCCTACAATTGCTGCAACCGGAATATTTTTTTCCCGGCAGGCCAAACCAATTCCCGACAATACTTTGCCATTGGGTGATTGTTCATCAACCCTTCCCTCTCCGGTAATGACAAGATCCACATCCTGCAATAAGGAATCAAAATGGATGGTATGTAGTACAGCCTGAATACCAGATTCCAGTTTTGCATTGGAAAAAAGCAGAAGAGGAACGCTGACACCGCCGGCAGCTCCGGCGCCTTCCATTGCGGAAAAATCTGTGCCAAATTGCGTTTTCAGCAATTTGGCGTAATGAACCATGCCTTCTTCCAGGTCATTTAGTTGTTCTGGAGTGCCGCCTTTTTGTGGTCCAAATACATAGGTGGCGCCATGAGGACCCGTTAAAGGGTTCTTTACATCACACATAATAGTGATCTGAGCGTCTGTCAATTTCTCAAATAGATGATCTGTGCAGATGGTTTGGATCTGCTTTAAATTTTTTCCGGCAGGCGCCAGTGAAAGACCAGCTTTGTCTAAAAACTCTACTCCAAGAGCAGCGGCGGCTCCCATTCCTCCGTCGTTTGTAGCGCTTCCACCGATTGCCAGAATGATATTTTGGTAACCTTTTTCTAAAACGTGGCGGATCATCTCACCTGTGCCATAGGAAGTGGTTTCATAGGGATTGCGTTTGCCGGCAGGAACCAAGGGAAGACCAGAGGCTTCTGCCATTTCCAGGATCACGGTGGAATCGTTGATCACTCCGTAGGATGCGTTTACAGGATCACCCAGCGGTCCGGTGACTTTGTGGCTTTTGCGGTGTCCGTGCATGATTTCTATCATTGCGTCTACAGTTCCCTCTCCGCCGTCTGCCATGGGAACGGAGATGACGTCACAGTTTTCAAAGTGCTTTTTTGCAGACTGTGTCAGCAATTCTATGATGTGTTTTGAACTCATGGAACCTTTAAAAGAATCTGGTGCCAGTAATATCTTCATAAATTGATCTCCTGTTTGTTTGAAAAAGAGTACGATTGATTTGTAAATCTATTTGAGAATTCTTTTTCTTTAGTGTAATAATATTTTTAATATTTTGCAATTTTTCTGAAAACAAAATAAAGCAGAATTTTTGTGTTCTCGACACAAAAATTCTGCTTCTGATGTTTCATTGAATGGGGCCAAAAAACTGGATCACATGACTTTTTAGGTGTTTTTTAGATAGTAGTAAAAATACTCCAGAAATTCTTTTGCGGTGGTATCCTGAAGAGGATTGAGGTTAAATTTATTTCGGATCTTATCAAAACGGAAAGCCAGAGTGTTCTTGTGAATATACAATTCAGCGCTGCTGGCTGCCATATTATAGCTATTTTTCTTAAGGCTGCCTATAATCTCAAGACAGGACTGAATGTCTTTTTCTGTCAGTTCTTTTTTGAGACAATGAAAGACCTTGTGAAGTTCGATCTTAGGAATCATGTTTTTCATATAGTCGTCAATATGGTCATAGAAGAAAATATTTTTTTGACTGGAATCTGCATATTTTTGCAGCCAGGTACAATGCAGGAAGGCATTTTGATAATTGGAAAAGCGCTCTTGTATCGTGCCGATATAAAAGATATATTCTTTGGCGCCGGTTGTGAATTCTTTTAGGTATTCCTCTACAATATGCCGGTAATCTGAAAGAATATGGGTATGATCTGGCAGGGTTTTAAAGATCAGTACCTGTTTGTTGCGGGTGATAATAGAAATATCCTGACTGGTATGTAAGGTACAGGATTTGATTTTCTTTTGTATGGCTTCCGGTTTCTTTCCGCTGGTGTTGTTACAGAGGATGGGAATCCGAAGATAGGTTTCTTTATAATTTAATTTTGCGGCAAGTATGCGAAGTTCCTGCGGATCAGGGTCTCGGTCATAGAGGAGCTGATGAATGAAACGCTCCTTTAAATTCTGACGTTTGTTGGATAATTCTTTTTGATATTCGTATTCCAGCATGGTTTCCATTGCCATTTTGATGATCAGTGCAATGGGCTTTACTTCTTCAGGAGTGCCGGTAACACCAATGACGCCGATTGGGACGCCATTTTGCTTAAGAAGAAGGTTAACGCCGGGATATACTCCCAGAAATTCGCTGTTTGCTGTGACTTCAGCCATGTCCTTTTGATTGGTGACAATCTCAAAGGCAATTTCGTGGAAGGTGCCGATGCGTTCTGGATTCCGGCTGGCAATAATAATGCCTTTTTCATCCATAATATTGATATTATAATTGGTATATGCAGTCAACCGCTCAATAAATTTTTTTGCAATCTCATCATTTAACATGGGAAACCTCACTCAGATCTTATTCAAAATTTTATTGAAATACTTTGAATTCATACCCCTGGGCTCTTGCCTGATCAATAAAATCCCCCAAAATCTGAGTGTTTGTCTCAGACTCGGCATGTAGAAGGTAGATAGCGCCTGGGTGCAGGCAGTCCATAAGTTTCTGCAGGCTTGCTGCTGGATCTGGCTGATTTTCCACATCATAATCCAGATACGCAAAACTCCAGAATACACTTTTGTAATTCAGGTTATTTAACAGTGCCACAGACTGTTCATTGAATTTTCCGGCGGGATAGCGGAATAAGTGCATATCGTAGTCAAATTGTTCTTTTATATAATTGTGGTTTCCCACAACCTCGTTGGTTTGTTCTTCTAAGGTCTGAGAGGGAAGTCCAGCAGCAGGATGAGTGACACTGTGATTGCCTACTTCGTGGCCCTCGTCGATCATGCGTCGTACCAGATCAGGATTTTGTTTTGCAAAAGATTCAGTTACAAAAAAGACGGCATGTACATTTTTTTCTTTTAATGTGTCTAAAATCCGGGGTGAACATCCATATTCATATCCTTCGTCGAGGGTGAGATAGATCACCTTTTTCTCCGGTTCATCTTTAATGAAATAGGCGTTGTATTTTCCGTATTTTTCCTGATACTGCATACAGCCTGCCGGACGGTTCCATTGGTCTTTATCACCGCCCTGGCCCCAGTCCAAACTTGTAGTATCTAATCCGGTCAGATCAATTTGCTGATTCTGTAATACAATGCCATTTTCTGTTGGACGGATATCGAAACCTTCTGGATTTTCCAAATCGGCAAGAGTAAAAGGTTTTTCTGTTTCTTCTGCTTTTGGAGCAGGATCTTCTGTTACCGGATTCTCTGTTTCTTTTTGAGAATCCTTGGAGGTTTTGGAAGATTCTTTCTGGTCAGACTGTTTGTTGTCTATCTCCTTTTCTGCCGTAATATCAGAATGATTTTCCTTTTTATCTGAAGCGTTATGGACTGCTTTGGTGATCAGGATACCGCCTAAGATTACGACAGTCAATGCTGTTACTCCCATAGCTAATCTAATTTTAATTTCTGTGTTTCTTCTGCGTCTGTTTCTTCTTGTGCTCATGATTTCTCGCTGCCCTTCATAATTCAAAATTTGCTTGATTTACAAACGTTATTTCATAAGATTAGGCTGCCGAAGGGATGCTTTGCACCAGCCTTTTGACGGCCTAATCTTGGAAGGTCATATTGTAGATCAAACTAATCTTATTGTATAGAATAAAATGAAAAAAAACAATGGAATATTTCTTAAGATTGAGTTAAGTTATGGATTCAAAAGAGAAGGACAGAGAGGAATTTTAATGGTCTTCGTCTTCTGCCATTCGATATCCGACGCCTACTTCCGTAAAAATATAGACAGGCTGTGCTGGGTTTTTTTCTAATTTTCGGCGGATATTCGCCATATTTACCCGCAGAATTTTGTTGTCAGATTCCGCATAAGGCCCCCAGACATTGTTCATAACAGCGGAATAAGTCATAACCTTTCCAGAATTTTGGGCAAGGAAGGCGACGATCTTATATTCGATGGGCGTAAGGTGGATAGATTGTCCATCTACCGTAATATTTCGTTTGAAAAAGTCGATTTCTAATCCTTTCGCCCGGTAAGGGTGCTGGGGAAGGCCGTTTTCACTGTTGGATTTATTGCTGTGGCGCAAAGAAGTCCGGATTCTTGCCAGCAGTTCTGAGGTTCCAAAAGGTTTGGTGAGATAATCGTCTGCCCCAGCGTCTAAAGCCCGTACTTTGTCATCTTCCTGGGTACGGGCAGAAATGACAATGATGGGACATCCAGACCAGAGGCGGATCTGCTGAATCACTTCCATACCGTCGATATCGGGAAGTCCCATATCCAGCAGAATAATGTCGGGGCAGAGAGAAGAAGCAAGGGAGAGGGCTTCTTTTCCAGTTGAAGCACATTTAACACGGTAATCGTGGGAAGAGAGGATTTTAAAGATAAAATCGCTGATACTCTTTTCGTCTTCCACGATAAGTACAGTAAATTTATGCATAAGATTCCTCCTTAGGTAATGTGAATGAAAATTCTGCGCCTTCTGCATGATTTCTTGCATCCATGGTTCCGTGGTGGGCGGTGATGATGGTCTTGCAGATGGACAGACCAATTCCCATGCCCTTTCGCACATCAGAAGAAGCACCGTCAGAATAGGTACCATCAAAAATATGCTCCAGATGTTCTTCTGGGAGACCAATTCCATAATCAATCACGCAGAAACAGACTGTTTCCGGCTGATTCTCGACAATCAACTGGACAGGTTTGGGACTGAGAGAATGGGTGATAGCATTTTCAAGAAGATTTATCAAAACTTGTTCGATCAGCATGGCGTCCATAGGGATCATGAGAATCTCAGAGGGGATCTTTACCTCAATTTCTACGTCAGGGATTCTCTTTTTTAAACGGGTAACAGACTCGGCAACCACTTCGTCTACAAGTTCAGGAAGCGTGTTTAATTGGGAAGCGCCTGTTTGAATTTTTGTGACGGACAAAAGATTTTCCACCATATTTAGAAGCCAGCCTGCATCGTCATGGATGTTATGGATCAGAGTTCGGGATTCATCGAAACGAAGAGACTCTTCATTGTTTGCTTCCAGAGAAGAGATAGAGCCAAGAATACTGGTCAAAGGCGTGCGCAGGTCATGGGAGATAGCGCGCAGAAGGTTGGCACGCATTTTTTCTTTTTCAGCTTCTATCAACTGCTTTTCATGTAATACAAGAATTTCTTTCTGTTGTTTTAAATTGGTTGTGATGGCGCTGGTAATGGAAGAGAGGCTCAGCATACATACAAAAGTAAAAGGATAATCAGAAAGAGAAAAATCTATGCAAAAATAGGGATAAGCAAAGAAATAATTGATAAAAATAATACTAAAAAGAGAAGCAGAAATACCATAAAAGTAGCCATCTGTGCAGCGTGCCACTGTTATAATGCTGATAATATAAAACAGGGCGATATTTGTTGGATTGTCGGAAACAAAGAAAAACAGAAAAAGTGTCAGCAGAGTGGTAAGCAATAATAATCCAACGGTAATGAACAAATCGTGTGATACTTGGTTTTGAAAGAATTTTTTCATTTGGACACCTCTGTATGTGAAAGATATTGGCATGAGCTGCCTGAAAGAATAGTATAAATGTAGTACTAATGTATCATGAAAGAAATGGGGAATCAAGGAAGGAAAGAAAATTTTAACAAGATTTTAGCAAAAGGCCTGCCGGAAATGATCAAAGAGTGGTATAATAATATACAGAGGAGAGGACAGGAATACAAGGGAGAGATTGTAGAGTGATACTGAAAAACATTAAGGAGGGAATAGAATGGCAGTATTAAAAGTAACGGTAGACAATTTTGAGGAAGAAGTGATCAACAGCAAAGTACCGGTTTTGGTAGATTTCTGGGCAACCTGGTGCGGGCCCTGCCAAATGCAGGGGCCGGTGATTGAGGAAGCAGCGGAAGCTTTTTCAGACATAAAAGTAGGTAAATTAAATGTGGATGAAGAAGGGGCGCTGGCACAGAAATATGGAGTGATGAGCATTCCGACACTGATCCTATTTCAAGATGGACAGGTTGCCAAAAAAGCAGTGGGCTTTCATTCACTGGAACAGATTCGGGAAATGATTTCTTAAGGAAGGCTTTGTTTCATAGAGAAAGCTTGACGGATGAGCTCATAGATTTTATAATGAAGAACAGTTACAAAGTGTGACTGTTCTTTTTTCTTGGAGTTCCAAAGGAGGCTTGGATCGTGATATCTGAGTTCTGTTCTTTCATTCATTTTATTTCTCACAAAAAGTAGTTGACAATCCCTGAAAAGTGTATTATATTGAATAAAGAACGAACATAAGTTCGCAAAAGGAGAATGAATATGGCAAAAGAAGATAAATTAAAAGCATTGGATGCGGCGATTGCGAAGATTGAAAAAGATTACGGAAAAGGTTCCATTATGAAGCTGGGAGAATCCGTGGCAAATATGAACGTGGAGGCGATTCCTACAGGCTGTCTCAGTCTGGATCTGGCATTGGGAGTGGGCGGAGTGCCCAAAGGAAGAATTATAGAAGTATATGGGCCGGAATCCAGCGGTAAGACGACAGTAGCTTTACATATGGTAGCAGAGGTACAGAAGCAGGGAGGAATTGCAGGGTTTATTGATGCAGAACATGCATTGGACCCAGTTTATGCTGGAAATATTGGGGTGGATATCAATAATCTTTATATTTCACAGCCGGACAATGGGGAGCAGGCTCTGGAGATTACAGAGACAATGGTGCGTTCAGGAGCTGTGGATATTGTGATCGTAGACTCTGTGGCAGCATTAGTGCCTAAGGCAGAGATCGATGGAGATATGGGAGATTCCCATGTGGGTCTTCAGGCCCGTCTGATGTCTCAGGCCCTTCGTAAATTGACAGCAGTGATCAGCAAGTCTAACTGTGTGGTTATTTTTATCAATCAGCTGCGTGAAAAAGTGGGCGTTATGTTTGGAAGCCCTGAGACCACCACAGGAGGGCGCGCGCTGAAATTCTATTCTTCTGTCCGGCTGGATGTGAGACGAATCGAGTCTTTGAAACAGGCAGGAGAATTTATTGGGAATCGCACCAGAATAAAAGTGGTAAAAAATAAAGTGGCTCCCCCTTTTAAGGAAGCAGAGTTTGACATTATGTTTGGACAGGGAATCTCTAAGGAAGGAGATATTCTGGACATTGCGGTTGATCTGGGAATTATCAATAAATCCGGCGCCTGGTTTGCTTACAATGGAACCAAGATTGGACAGGGAAGAGAGAATGCCAAACAATATCTGCGGGAGCATGAAGAGATCTGCAGGGAAGTGGAAGAGAAAGTAAGAACGCAGGTTCTGGAAAAAGCGACTGAGGACCAGAAGGAAGACAGCCTGGAAAAGCCGGCGAAGGCAGAGAAGCCGGCAGGTAAATCAGAGAAAGTGGACAAATCTGCGGACAAATCAGAGGAGAAGCCTTGATAGATACGGGAAAAGGCATTGGGCGCGCGTTCCTTTCCCACTCAATTTCTGCCGGGAATCAAAGTTGTCTATTTTATTTCCGCGAGCAATGAGCCAAGCAGCCGCACTTGCGCGGATATTTGGCGAATGCCGCGAGGGTCAAATACCCCGCCCCTTGGGGCGGAAAGAACAAGCCAGGTTATGCCTCGTAGCTTGCTGCGGGGTATTTGACTCCAGGCCGATTCAGAGAGGAAGATTTTATGCAAATTGTACAGATCAGTGAAATTGACAAAAAAAGAATTCGGATCTCTTTAGAAGATGGCAGGAAATTTGCGTTGTATCGGGGAGAAAGAAAAAAACTTTCTCTGGAAGAAGGGGGAGAAATTTCAGAGGAACAGTATGAAGAGATATGCAGCGAGATTCTGGTGAAACGGGCCAGAAGAAGAACGATGCATTTATTAGAGAAAATGGACCGCACAGAGCAGCAGATACGAGTGAAGCTTCAGCAGGGATATTACCCGGAAGCGGTGATTGACAATGCGATTACCTATGTCAAAGAGTTTCATTATCTGGATGATCTTCGCTATGCCCAGAACTATGTCCGCAGCCAGAGAGAGAGAAAAAGTCAGAGAAGAATCCAGATGGAACTTCTGAATAAAGGAATTAAAAAGGAGCTGATTGCGCAGGCGGTAGAGGAAGAATATCAGCAGGAACAGGAGCAGGGACTGATTTTAAAATGGATAGAGAAGAAAGGTTATTCTGGTGAAAAAGCAGATTTAAAAGAAAAGCAGAAAATGTATCAGTTTCTCATGAGAAAAGGTTTTCGTTCGGACGATATTTTGCATGTATTAGACTACTTGACATAAAGCAGAAAAAAGTATAAAATCAATATGTTGTAACTCATGTTCATAGATTGCACATGATCACTGCAATTTATTGTATATGACATCTTAGAAACGGAAAAGTTTTGCTGTATGTACAATGAAAATTTAATAAGGAGGTGCTCCTGTGACGCAAATTTTAATCGCTGTAGTAGTCACGTTAATTTTTGCAGTACCTGTTACTTACTTCTCGACGGTTGCATATCGCAAGCGTGTGGCAGATTCCAAAATTGGAAGTGCAGAAGAGAAGGCAAGAGAAATAATAGATGAAGCTGTAAAGACTGCTGAGACCAAGAAGCGTGAGTCTCTGTTGGAGATCAAGGAAGAGTCCATCCGGGCCAAAAATGATCTGGACAAAGAGATCAAAGAGCGCAGAAACGAGATTCAACGTAACGAGCGGCGTATCATTCAGAAGGAAGAGAACCTGGATAAAAAGTTAGAAGCCATCGAGAAAAAAGAATCAGGGTTTGCAGCCAAAGAAGAAGAAATTAACAGACAGAAAGCAGAAGTTGCAAAACTACACGAGGAACGTGTACAGGAACTAGAGAGAATCTCAGGTTTAACCTCTGAACAGGCAAAAGATTATCTTTTGAAAATGATTGAGGATGATGTAAAGCTTGACACTGCAAAGTTAATCAAAGAAATGGAAATCAAAGCAAAAGAGGAAGCTGGTAAGAAAGCAAAAGAGTACGTTGTGACTGCAATTCAGAAATGTGCTGCAGATCATGTGGCAGAGACTACGATTTCAGTAGTTCAGCTTCCGAACGACGAGATGAAGGGAAGGATTATCGGACGAGAGGGCAGAAACATTCGGACATTAGAGACGATGACAGGTGTGGATCTGATTATTGATGATACACCGGAAGCAGTGATTCTTTCCGGATTTGATCCAGTTCGGCGGGAAGTTGCCCGGATTGCTTTGGAAAAATTGATCGTGGATGGACGTATCCATCCTGCAAGAATCGAGGAAATGGTTGAGAAAGCCCAAAAAGAAGTAGAGACCATGATTCGAGAGGAAGGAGAAGCAGCTACTTTGGAAGTTGGAGTACATGGAATTCATCCGGAACTTGTGCGTCTGCTTGGTAAGATGAAATTCCGTACAAGCTATGGACAGAATGCGTTAAAGCATTCCATTGAAGTGGCTCAGCTTTCCGGATTATTGGCGGCAGAGATTGGCGTGGATGTAAGAGTAGCGAAGAGAGCCGGATTGCTTCACGATATTGGAAAATCTGTCGACCATGAAGTAGAAGGCTCACATATTCAGATTGGCGTGGATTTGTGCAGAAAGTACAAGGAAGGTCCAATCGTAGTTAATGCAGTTGAAGCTCATCACGGAGATGTAGAAGCAGAATCTTTGATCGCATGTCTGGTACAGGCGGCTGATGCAATCTCAGCGGCAAGACCAGGTGCAAGAAGAGAGACATTGGAAACATATTCAAACAGACTGAAACAATTAGAAGATATCGCTAATGGTTTTAAAGGTGTTGATAAGTCATTTGCTATTCAGGCAGGTAGAGAGATTCGGATTATGGTAGTTCCTGATCAGATCAATGATGCGGATATGATTTTGTTAGCGCGGGATATTTCAAAACAAATTGAAAACGAATTGGAATATCCGGGACAGATTAAAGTCAATGTAATTCGTGAATCTCGTGTAACCGATTACGCGAAATAAGTAAGGGTTGCACAAGTTTGAGAGAAGGACAATCTGTCTCGGCAGTTGCCCAATATACTCAGATATATGGACCGTCAACGTTTTGTTGGCGGTCCTTGTTACGTTTCAAAAACAGATTTTATTGTCAGGAGGATTATCTATGAGTCAGCCATTATTAAAAAGAATAAAACGAGTATTAGAACATGAAGGAACGATTTTAAATATCTATTCTGATTATATGGAATTGCCGGATGGTAAGGTTGAGAAGTGGGATTATGTGGAACATCGAAACGGTGCGGCGGCTATTGTGCCGGTACTGCCGGACGGCAGAATTCTGATGGTCCGCCAGTATCGGAATGCTTTGGAACGTTTTACCCTGGAAATTCCTGCCGGTGCAAGGGATTCTAAAACAGAGCCTACCATAGAATGCGCGGCGCGGGAGCTGGAGGAGGAGACAGGATATCGCTGTGAACAACTGGAATTCTTGCTGTCCTTGCGGACTACCGTGGCTTTTTGCAATGAATTGGTAGATGTATATCTAGCCAGAAATCTAGTGCCCTCGAAACAGCATTTAGATGAAGGGGAATTTATTGATTTAGAGCCTCATACGTTAGACGAGCTCTGCGACCTGATTTACCAGGGAGTGATACAGGATGGAAAGACCGTGGCGGCAATTATGGCATATAAGAATAAGTTAGAGATTTTGGATTAAAGGGACGTCAATAGAAGGGCTTACCTGCCCATAGTAGAAAATGCAAAGAGAAAATGTAAAAAAGAAGACAGGAAAGATAATTTTTTGAAAAGGACTTGCATAAGATGAAGAAAAAAGAATGAGAAGTCTATGAAAAAATTATGGCGGTCGTCCTGGTGGCAGCAAAATAAAATAACAGAAAGCGGGTCTGTCTGGGGAAAGGCTATGAAGTTTCTGCTGCTCCTGTCTTTTGTGGCCGGGATTTTTGCAGCAAATTTTATGGGGAGAGAAGAAATCGTCAATGCAGGTATTCTGAATGATTATTTTGTGGAAAAATTTCAATATACTCAGGTAAATGGAGAAAATCTTTTTTTCTACATTGTAGGAGAACGTCTGCCTTTGTTGTTTTTACTGCTGTTGCTGATGGTCACCTCGCTGGGAATCATCAGCGGAATGATGATTCTTGCATGGCAGGGATTTTCTGTGGGTTTTATGCTTTCCACTGGGATTTTGAAATATGGAGCAAAGGGAATTCTACTGATCTTGGGAGGTTTATTTCCACAATATCTGTTCTATCTTACCGTTTATATTTTATATTGCTGGATCACAATTTCCCTTCGGCAGCGCTTTTTTTGTGGGAGAGAGACAGCTGCGGATCGTAAACTATTGTATGGCGCCTTTTTGCTGACAGCGGCAGTGCTGTTTCTTTTATTTATGGCAGGGATTTTTTTAGAAAGTTATTTGAGCCCTGTGATATTAAAAAATATTTTAAAAGTATTTTAGGAGAAGAAAAATTCTTTTCAGGGAATTGGCCAGGTCTAGCAAAAAAGAATCCTGCGAGCAGGATTCTTTTTTGTTAAGACTGCCGCAGAATACGTTGATTTTGCGGCAGCTTTGCATTATTCTATACATTCATTTCAGCGATCTGATAAAGCAATTCTTCTGATTCTTTCCAGCCCAGGCAAGGGTCTGTAATGGATTTTCCATAGATATGTTCGCCTACCTTCTGACAGCCAGGTTCTAAGTAACTTTCGATCATAACCCCCTTTACCAGGCGGCGGATTTCTTCGGACAGTCTGCGGTTGTGCATGACTTCCTTCACAATTCGAATCTGTTGTTCATATTGTTTGTTGGAATTGGCATGGTTAGCGTCAATAATAGCGGCCGGATGCAGTAGATCCATCTTTTCATACATCTGAATCAACCGTTCAAGGTCTTCATAGTGATAGTTGGGAAGAGAGACTCCTCGTTTGTTTACCGCTCCCCGGAGGATTACATGGGTCAGGGGATTTCCAGTAGTGCTCACTTCATAACCGCGGAATACGAAGTGATGATGATGCTGAGCGGCATAGACAGAATTGAGCATAACGGAAAAATCGCCGCTGGTTGGATTTTTCATTCCGGCAGGAACATCAAACCCGCTGACCGTTAACCGGTGGTGCTGATCTTCTACAGAGCGTGCGCCGATGGCCACATAAGATAATAAGTCTTCCACGTAAGGCCAATTTTCAGGATAGAGCATTTCATCTGCCGGGGAGAGACCGCTCTCTTCGATGGCCCGAATATGCATTTTCCGCATGGCGATTAATCCAGCTAACATATCCGGTCTTTTTTCCGGGTCCGGCTGATGGGCAATGCCTTTGTATCCTTCTCCAGTGGTCCGTGGTTTGTTAGTGTAGATGCGGGGGACGATAACCAGGCGGTCTGCTGTTTTTTCTTGGACTTTGGCCAGGCGGCTGATATAATCACAGACAGAATCTTCATTGTCTGCGGAACAGGGACCGATGATTACCAGGAATTTATCAGAATTTCCAGTAATGATATCCCGGATCAACTGATCCCGGTCTTTTTTTATCTGGGCTGCCTGAAGAGATAAGGCATATTCTTGTTTGATTTCTTCTGGTTTGGGAAGTTGTTTTAAAAATGTGAAACTCATAATAGTGTTCTCCTTTTATTATGTATAAAAGTCTAGATAATTGCGAAACTCATTAATTGTGTTAATTTCATGTACAATTCAAAAAATTTGAATGGAAATATTTTTGCTTAATGAGGGATGTTGGCATTTCCTGTCCAGTCCAACACTGGAAAGATGCGGCCCCCTGGTAAAGAAGCATATCCATACCATTAAAGCAAGGGCAACCCTGTGCTTTTGCCTGCTGCAGCAGAAGTGTTTCCCTGGGATTGTAAATAATGTCGGATACGATCAGGCCCTTAGACAGAATCGAGGGATTAGACACAGGACTGCAGGAGATATCGGGGGACATTCCAACATTGGTTGCGTTGGTCAAAATAGCGCTTTCAGAGATGCTTTCAGCCAACAGAGCGGCGTTTTCAATGTCCAGCAGACGGATCTGACATCCAGTTTCAGAGGCGGTGCGGAGACAGAATGCTTCTGTTTTGTCCCAGGAATCATTTTTTCGTTTGAACATATCAATGGAAGCCACGCCGTCCAAAGCGGCCTGTACGCAGATGGCAGTGGCAGCGCCTCCGGCTCCCAGCAAAGTCATTTTTTTTCCAATAATATTGTGGCCGGCTTCTAAGACGGAACGCATATATCCAATACCATCGGTGGTATGGCCGATAAGACGCTGATCTTTGACAATTACGGTGTTGACAGCTCCCGCAAGTTTGGCCGCCGGAGTCAGCTCATCTAACAAGGGCAGGATATGTACTTTTAAAGGCATGGTTAGATTAAATCCGCAGATTCCAACAGCTTTTAACCCGGCAATGGTTTCTTTTAGATATTCTGGTTTTACATCAAAAGCAAGATATACGTAATCCAGACCAAGATGGCGGAAAGCTTCGTTGTGCATCTGAGGGGAAATACTGTGTGATACCGGACTGCCTAACAGAGCAGTCAGTTTTGTTTTTCCTGTTATTTCATAATTCATCCAATCACCTTTTCCTGAATTATTTTGTGCAGAAATTGTGTGCATTGTTACGGAAAATATCTTAATGGATTATAAAAGATATGTCAATGGCTTGCACATTTTGTTTTTCTGGGATATACTGATGTCATATTTTAAAAATGAAAGAAAAAATAAAAAAATATATATAAAATATTAAGAAAGATTATGATGAAAAAAGCGATAATAAAAAAGGGCGGATCTGGTTATGGAAAACCATTGATCTGTGTGCCTGTTGTGAAAAAAAGAAGAGAAGACATTTTTAAAGCGGCAAAGGGTATTGTGGAAAGAGGAGCTTCCGTTTTAGAATGGCGCATGGATTGGTATGAACAGGTTTTCATATGGACCCAGGTAGAGGAGATCTTAAAGGGACTGGCAGATATCTGCAAAGAAACGCTGCTGTTGTGTACTTTTCGAAGCAGACCTCAGGGCGGAGAATTAGAGATTGCTGAGGAAGATTATCGAATGCTGCTGAAACGAACTGCAGAAAGCGGTTATGCAGATCTTTTGGATGTGGAGGTCAAAGAACTTTCAGAACCTTTGACAGTTTTTCGTGAACTGCATCAGTCTTCCATAGAGATATTGGCTTCCCAGCATTATTTTTCGCACACTCCGGAAACGGAAACCATCGTAAAAGAGCTGCGGGATATGAAAGAGCTGGGAGCTGATATTGGAAAGATAGCGGTAATGCCTCAGAGTGAACGGGATGTTCTGCATCTCATGGAAGCAACGGTGTCAATGAAGGAGCAATATCCTGATTATCCCATTATCACCATGTCGATGGGGAAAACAGGAGTGATCTCCCGGATCAGCGGACAGGTTTTTGGTTCCTGCATGACTTTTGGAGCGGTGGGGAAGGTATCTGCTCCCGGACAGCTTCCAATGGAAGATTTGAAATTGATTCTGGATAAGATTGCAGAAAGTTTGGAATAGGAAAGTGGAGAATAAGGAAATGGTGAAAGGGAACATTTATCTGATTGGGTTTATGGGAACAGGAAAGAGTACGGTGTCTCATAGCCTGGCAGATTTGTTAGGATTTGAAGAGATAGATACCGACGCATGGATTGTCAGAGAACAAAAGCGGAGTATAAAAGAGATTTTTGATTCCCAGGGAGAGGAATATTTTCGGGATTTAGAGACAGAATTGATAGAAAGGATTGCAAAAGAAGAAAAGAAGATAATATCCTGCGGAGGGGGAATTGTTCTGCGGAAGGCAAATAGAGAACAGATGAAAAAAAGTGGTTTGGTGGTGCTTTTGACAGCGGAGCCAGAGACGATTTTCTCCAGAGTGTGCCAGAATACAGAACGTCCTGTGTTGAATGGAAATATGAATGCCTCCTATATTGCAGATTTGCTGCAGCAGAGGAATCCCTATTATATAGAAGCAGGAGAAATTGTGGTTGCCACAGATTGCAAAACTCCAGAAGAAATTGCCCAAAAGATCCAAAGAGAGATAAAAAATATTGGAATCAATGAAAAAAACTTTTGATTTTTGAAAAAAAGTGTGATATAATTTCAGAGTTGTAAAAAATAGTATAGAAAGCACCCATAGTTTAACGGATAAAATACCAGATTCCGGTTCTGGGGCTGGGGGTTCGATTCCCTCTGGGTGCATTGAAACTTTTAGTCGCTGCATTTGAGGCTGACTGGCCGCAGTGCAGGAATTCATTATAGATAGATATTAAGGAGCAGATATGAGCGATTCTACAAACAAAAATAGAAGAAATAATAATCAGGGATCTCAAAATGGAGATGGAGCAAATACAATTACTGATTTTTTGAAAAAAAATGTAAAATATATTTCCGGAGGAGTGGTAGTCGTTGCATTAGTAGTGGTACTTGCCATGACGATGGGAGATAAAAAGGATAACTCCGACAAGAAGGACAAGGCTCAAGTAGAGCAGGATGCAGAGAAGCCTAAGGAGCCGGAAGTAAAAAAAGAAGAATATGAAGTGGATGTACAGCCGGAAGTAAAAGAGCTGGTATCCGCTTATTACAATGCTTATGCAGCAGGAGACCTTGAGAAATTAGAATCTGCTACAAAATATCTTTCTGATATGGAAAAAAGCTATATCAATATGATGAAAGAGTATGTAGAGAGTTACAGTGACGTGACATGCTATACCAAAGAAGGGCAGGACCCGGGATCTTACATGGTGTCTGCGACTTTTAATATGCATTTTAACGGTGTGGAAGGCGGACTTCCCGGTATGGACTTTTTCTATGTCAGAACCAGTGAAGACGGAAAGCTTTATATTGACAACCGATATAGTTCCTTTAACCGCCAGATGGAAGAGCAGGAGACTGAACCTGAGATTGATGCGCTGATTCAGGCTTTTGAGGAAGGCCAGGATGTTCAGCAGCTCAGTCAGGAGATTCAGACAAAGTACGACGAGGCAGTAAAAGATGAGAATCTGAAAAATATGAGAGAGAAAGTCTCCAACGCCATCAAAGAATGGAAGGATTCTTACAAACCAGAAGAGCCGAAAGAAGAGGATTCCAAGAAAGAGGAAGAGTCTAAGAAGGAAGAGGAGTCTAAGGAAGATTCCAAAAAAGAAGAAGAATCTAAGAAGGAAGAAGAGTCTAAGGAAGAGCAGCCCAAAGAAGACCAGGAGAATAATGATCAGCAGGAAGCACCTCCGGCAGAGGAGGAGAAACCTCAGGAGGAAAGCACTCCTACTGTGAATTACGTACCAGAAGGCAAAGTTTTAACGGCAAACAGCGCCTACAATGTACGGAAATCTATGGATGAATCCTCTGAACTTTTGGGAACCACAGCGCCTGGTGACAGCATAAAAGTTATCTTAAGCTATGCAGAGGGCTGGACCAAAGTGGAGTGGAACGAGAAGACCGGATATATTCGGACGGATCTGCTGCTGAATAATTAAGATTTGAGAGAAGCGGGAATCACAGGACGAAGGTCAAAAGATAAGAAGGGAGAATTGCCTGTAAAGGCAATTCTCTTTTTAAAATCAGTATAAAAAATGCAAAATGTTTCAACCTAATAGAAAATAGTATTAGGAGGAAACTATGCAAAACGACCAGGAAATTAAAGTATTAAAAGAGACACGCAGAAATGCATCTATGGCGGTCAACGCTATTGATGTGTTGATGGGAAAAATTTACAATCAGGAGTTTGCCTATGAGCTGACTGCTCAGAGAAATCGTTTTCGTGATTTTGAGAGAAAGGCGGAGGCGGGGCTGTGGGAGCATGGGCTAGCGCCAAGAGAATCAGGATTAGAAAAAGCGATGCTCTGGGGTTCCATTCAAGCCAATACAATGCTGAACATCAGTACGCCTCATGTGGCAGATATGGTGATACAGGGGAATTCCAGAGGAATTACGGAGCTTTTGAAGGTAAAGCACAACAATAAAAATACCGGAAGTTTTGCCAATGAACTGGCGGAAGAATTGATGGATTTTGAAGAGGAAAATATTGAGAGATTAAAAAAGTTTTTATAAGAATTTATAAAGGTGTGGGGATCAGTAATGTCAGAAGCAGTCAGAATCAACAAATATCTCAGCGAAGCAGGAATTTGTTCCAGAAGAGAGGCAGACCGGCAGATTGAAAGAGGAAATATCACCATCAATGGCAGGACTGCAGTGATGGGGGACAAAGTTTTGCCAGGGGATCAAGTGATGTATGGAAAGAAATCGGTGTCCAGGGAAGAGGAAGCGATCCTGCTTGCAGTGAATAAACCCAGAGGGATCGTCTGCACTGCCGAAAAGCGGGAGAAAAATAATATTGTGGATTATGTGAATTATCCCAAGCGGATCTATCCGGTAGGCAGACTGGATAAGGATTCTCATGGACTGATTCTGATGACAAATCAGGGGGAATTGGTAAATCAGATTATGCGCAGCAGAAACTTTCATGAGAAAGAGTATATTGTGAAAGTAAACAGGGATGTAACGGAAGCATTGATACAGGGAATGTCTCAGGGAGTGTATTTAAAAGAGCTGGATGCCGCCACCAGGCCTTGTTTGGTAGAAAAGGTGGGAAGGCGTACTTTGCGGATCGTTCTGACCCAGGGCATGAATCGGCAGATTCGAAGAATGTGCGAGAGTTTCCAGTACCGGGTGGTAGATTTAAAACGAGTTAGGATTATGAATATTCTTTTGGGAGATCTGAAGGAAGGCGCTTATCGGGAAGTGAAAAAGGAAGAATGGAAAGAATTACAAAGACAGCTTGGAATAACAGAAGATAAGGGATAGGATTTGGGAAGAGGATGAGAGACAGATCCTTTCCGGCGGGAAAAGACAGAAAATATTGTTAGAAAAGGGAGAATGGGATTCATGGACAGGAATCAGGCAGAAACAGCGATACAGACCCTTCGGGAACAGTTGGAATATCACAATAACTGTTATTATAATATGGACAGTCCAAAGATCAGCGATCATGAATATGATATGATGATGCGGGAACTGCGGACATTGGAACAGGAATTTCCAGAATTAGTCCGTTCAGATTCTCCCACACAGAAAGTAGGGGGGACAGCCAAACGGGAGGCCGGGGTGCTGGTAAAACATAAGGTGCCTATGCTGAGCCTCCAGGATGTATTTTCAAAAGAAGAAGTGGAAGAGTTTGTGACAGAGATGCAGGAACAGCTGCAGAATCCTGAATTTGTAGTGGAATACAAGATTGACGGACTTTCTATGGCTCTTCGCTATGAAGAAGGAAAATTGAACCTGGCGGTAACCAGAGGAGACGGAGTCAATTTTGGCGAAGATGTGACGGTCAATGCCAAGGTGATCTCAGATGTAAAAAAGAAACTGAAAGTTCCAGTTGAATATTTAGAGGTCCGGGGAGAAGTCTATATGAAAAACAAGGATTTCGAACGGGTCAATGAGATGCAGGAATTAAAGGGGAAAAAGCCCTTTGCCAACCCCAGAAATTGTGCAGCAGGTACTTTGCGCCAATTGGATAGTAAGATCACCAAAGAACGGGGATTGTCCATGTTTGTATTTAATATCCAGCAGATCAGAGGTATGGAGCTTACAACCCATACGCAGGGATATGAGTATCTGAAAAAGAATGGAATACCAGTGATTGACGATTACCGGGTCTGCCGGACCAAAGAGGAAGTCTGGGAAGCAATCTGCGCCATCGGTGAAAATCGGGGAACCTTAGGATATGATATTGACGGGGCGGTGGTGAAGCTCAATTCCCTGGCAGACCGGGAACAGCTGGGAGCCACCTCTAAAGTGCCCCGCTGGGCGGTAGCTTATAAATATCCACCAGAGGAAAAAGAAACCACCTTGCTGGATGTGGAATTGTCTGTGGGACGTACTGGAAGAATTACGCCTACTGCCATTTTTGAACCAGTGCGGCTCTGTGGAACCAGTGTTTCCCGAGCCACTCTTCATAATCAGGATTTTATTGATGAACTAGATCTTCGAATCGGGGACCGGATTTTGGTATATAAATCAGGTGAGATTATTCCTAAGATTCGAAAAGTATTAAAGGAGAAGCGTCCGAAAGATGCAGTGACTTACCGTCTGCCGGAAGTCTGTCCTGTCTGCGGGGCAAAGACACGAAGGGAAAAAGATACGGCGGATCTTAGATGTACTTCTTCTAGTTGCCCAGCTCAGCTGGAGCGGCGCATCATCAATTTTGTAGGCAGAGACGCCATGGATATCAAGGGATTTGGAACAGTGTATGTGGAAGAACTGGTACGCCTGGGCTATATCAAAGACGTGGCGGATATTTATATTTTAAAGGATCACAGGGAAGCATTGATTGAACAGGGAATCATTGGAAAAGAGAAAAATACGGATAAGCTTTTAAATGCCATTGAAAAATCCAAGGAAAATGACGCCTATCAGCTTTTGACAGGATTTGGCATTCCCAATGTGGGAAAAGCAGCGGCAAAATCTATTTTAAGGGAATTTAGAACTATTCAAAATCTCAGCCAGGCAGATATAGAAGAACTGAAACAGGTCAATGATATTGGAGAAGTCAGCGCCAATTGTATTCTGGAATTTTTTGGAGATACAGAAAATCAAAAAATGATAGAGCGGATGCAGGGGTATGGGGTTAATATGGCAACCAGAGAACAGCCGGCAGGGGATAAATTCCAGGGAATGACATTTGTAGTAACGGGGACTCTGCCCACATTGGGACGGAAAGAAGCGGCGGAACTGATCGAGCAGCAGGGAGGAAAAGTTGCAGGATCTGTTTCTAAGAAAACCAGTATGGTACTGGCAGGAGAAAATGCCGGAAGTAAACTGACAAAAGCCCAGGAGCTGGGGATAAAAATTTTATCAGAGGAAGAATTTCTTGCAATGCTGCAGCCTGCAGACCAATAGCTGCAGATACTTTAGTTCAAAAGAACAATAGACAGAAAGAGGGAAAATATTATGCCGATCAAGGTGCAGAGCGATCTGCCAGCGAAAGAAACGTTAGAACGGGAAAATGTATTTACGATGGATGAAAATCGGGCAATGCATCAGGATATTCGCCCCATTGAAGTTGGGATCTTGAATTTAATGCCCCTGAAAGAAGAGACGGAACTGCAGATTTTGAGGGAACTTTCCAATACGCCTCTGCAAGTGGATGTAACTTTTGTGATGACAAGCAGTCATGAATCCAGAAATACATCCAGCAGTCATCTGAATAAATTTTACCATAGATTTGAAGAGATAAAAGAACGAAAATTTGATGGATTTATCATCACTGGAGCGCCGGTAGAGCAGTTGGAGTACGAAGCGGTGGATTACTGGGAGGAATTTAGGGAGATCTGTGAATGGACCGAGACAAATGTGACTTCTACCATGCATCTGTGCTGGGGAGCCCAGGCAGGATTATATTATCATTATGGAATTCCCAAGGAACAGTTAGATCAAAAAATGTTCGGATTGTTTGAGCATAAAGTACAGAACCGAAAGATTCCGCTGGTGAGAGGATTTGACGACTATTTTCTGGCTCCCCATTCCAGATATACTCAAGTGCGGAAAGAGGAGATTGAAAAAGTGCCGGAACTGACGATTTTAGCGGAATCAGAGGAGGCTGGGGTATTCCTTCTTATGGACAGCACCGGAAAAAAGGTTTTTGTTATGGGCCACCCGGAATATGAT
Organism: Lachnospiraceae bacterium; assembly: GCA_022792535.1. Taxonomy (GTDB): domain Bacteria; phylum Bacillota; class Clostridia; order Lachnospirales; family Lachnospiraceae; genus Petralouisia. The sequence continues at coordinate 69,780 of JAAWBG010000057.1, read as the reverse complement.
CGTGTGACGCTTCACACTGAGTACATAAGGGACAGAGAAAGAGGGCTGGATACCCAGATTCCGAAAAATTACTATGCGGGAGACGACTGCAGAATCCGGCCGAACCTTCAATGGCGCGCACATGCCAATACCCTGTATACGAACTGGTTGAATTATTACGTATACCAGGCAACGCCTTATGAGTATACTGCAGTGCCGGAAAAGAAATAAGACTGGAAATTTTCAAATGAATATGTTAAAATCTTAACAGTTAAATGAAAATGATAACGCAGCAGGCTGCCAGGGATTGTCCAGGCGGCCATTTGCCAAATATTGTGTAGACATAAGGGGTTTGGCGTACTGTTTGCGGGAATAAAAGCACAGGTGGAAACATGGAGAGAGAGACAGATGTTGTAATTATAGGTACAGGAGCAGCAGGGCTGTTCTGTGCATTACAACTGCCGGAAAACAAGAAGATAACTGTGATTACCAAAGATAAGGCAGAGAACAGTGATTCTTTTCTGGCCCAGGGCGGGATCTGTGTTCTGCGGTCAGAAGAAGATTATGACAGGTATTTTGAGGATACCATGAAGGCAGGACATTATGAGAATAATGAAGAGTCAGTGGCAATGATGATCCGAAGTTCTGGAGAGATCATTGATCTTCTGATTAAGTATGGCGTGGAATTTGAGTGCAGGGATGGGAAACTGATCTATACGAGAGAGGGCGGTCATTCTCAGCCCAGAATCCTTTTTCATGAAGATGTTACTGGAAAAGAGATTACCGGAAAGCTGCTGGCACGGGCAAGAGAACGTGAAAATATTACTATATATGAAAATACTGAGATGATAGATATTCTCTGTCAGGATAATGTATGTTACGGTATTGCGGTGGTGGACAGCCAGGGAAAGGTCCTGCCGATTCTGGCCCGGCACACGGTATTTGCCTGCGGAGGAATTGGCGGTCTGTATCACCATTCTACAAACTTTGCCCATCTGACAGGAGATGGGATCGCCCTTGCCTTGAGACATAAGGTGAAGCTTCAGGATGTAAATTTTGTCCAGATCCATCCCACTACATTGTATTCGGAAAGACCGGGAAGGAGATTTTTGATCTCAGAGTCTGTCCGGGGAGAAGGAGCAGTGTTGTATAATGCCAATATGGAACGATTCGTGGATGAGCTGCTGCCCAGGGATGTGGTAACCCATGCTATTGAAAAACAGATGAAAGCAGATGGGAAACCGTATGTCTGGCTTTCCATGGAATACATAGCCAAAGAGGATATATTGGGGCACTTTCCCAATATATATCAGCGTTGTCTGGAAGAAGGATATGATGTGACAAAAGAATGCATTCCAGTAGTTCCCGGACAGCATTATTTTATGGGAGGGATTCAGTCAGATTTAGAGGGCAGGACTTCCATGAGACATCTCTATGCAGTGGGAGAGACAAGCTGTAACGGCGTTCACGGGGCAAACCGGCTGGCAAGCAATTCTCTTCTGGAAAGTCTGGTATTTGCAAGACGTGCGGCGGTGGATCTTGCAAAGGAGCGGCAGGGGGCCAAAGATGAGGCAGGAACGGAACTATTTCAGCCGGAATTTTATACCAACATAGAAAAACTTCGCCAGGAAAATAAGGCTCTGGTGCAGCAAGAAATAGAGAGGATGAAAAGAGAATATGAACAACAACATAACCATGAAGTTGAATGCAGATGAATTGATCCTGCAGGCATTGCGGGAAGATATTTCCAGTGAGGACGTTACCACCAACGCTGTGATGCCAAAGGCTCAGAAAGGGGAGGCTCAGCTGATCTGTAAACAGGAGGGTGTGCTGGCAGGACTATTTGTATTCCGGCGGGTGTTTGAACTTCTGGATGAGGCAGTTTCTGTAACATTTCACTATACAGATGGAGATAAAGTAAAAAAAGGAGACTTGATCGGAACAGTGACCGGAGATATCCGGGCCATCTTGTCAGGAGAGCGGACTGCCTTGAACTATCTCCAGCGTATGAGCGGAATCGCCACTTATACAGACTCCATCGCTTCCCTTTTGAAAGGAAGTAAGGTGAAATTGTTAGACACCAGAAAGACAACGCCTAATATGCGTATTTTTGAAAAGTATGCGGTAAAGGTAGGAGGCGGTTACAATCATCGCTATAACCTTTCCGATGGGGTATTGTTAAAGGATAATCATATCGGTGCAGCAGGCGGCGTCCGGGAAGCTGTTTTGATGGCTAAGGAATATGCCCCCTTTGTCCGCAAGATTGAGATTGAATGTGAGACAGTGGAGATGGTGCAGGAGGCAGTGGAGGCAGGAGCCGACATTATCATGTTGGATAATATGAGCGTGGAGGAAATGCAGAAGGCCATTGCAGTGATTGATGGAAAAGCAGAGATTGAATGTTCCGGCAATGTAACGAAAGAGAATATTGAACATTATATTTCTCTGGGAGTAGATTATATTTCCAGCGGAGCATTGACCCATTCAGCGCCTATTATGGATATTTCTCTGAAAAATCTGCATGCAGTGTAGGAAGATAAGAATGATATGGCTGTACACAATTACTTTTGGTGTACAGCCTCATTTTTCTATACAGAAAGGATCTTTCTATGATATAATCCAAACAAGAGAGGATGTGATGTTATGGGATTCGCTGAATTTGAACGCAAAAAAGATGAAAAAATTGATGGTGTGATCTATGATATGTCACCGTCGCCTGGATATCAACATGGAATTATCAATGGAAATGTTTATGCGATTATTAAACAAGGATTAAAAAACAGCATATGCCTTGCTTCTATTGAAAATCTGGATTTCAAATATCATCCGGATATAAATGATGATTATCTGTGTCCAGATGTGATGGTGATCTGTGACCGGAAGCATTTAAAGGGTGGATCATACAGCGGGACGCCTAAGTTTGTCATGGAGACCTTAAGTCCTTCCACAGCAAAACGAGACCGGTCCAAGAAAAAAGATATTTACGAAGAAGCCGGAGTGGAAGAATATTGGATCGTTTCCCCCCAAGGCTCTGTTGAGATCTATTATCTGGAAGAAGGAAAGTATGTGTTAGAACAGAGTTATATCTTACAGAGCGACAAAGAGGACAGAGATTACAACGCAGAGACAGAAATCCTATTACGGGGATTTCCCCATATAAAGATGACACTGGGGGAGATTTTTGAGGGATTGGAATGAGCGGGCGGAATGATTCATTAGAAAATAAAGGGGCCAATCCATTAAAAAAGCGCATCAATGCAGGTCTGTTGGCTCATGTAGACGCAGGAAAGACAACTTTATCAGAGGCGTTATTGTATCTGGGCGGAAGCATCCGCAAGTTAGGAAGAGTGGATAATAGAGATGCTTTTCTAGACACAGACGAGTTGGAACGGGCAAGAGGAATTACGATTTTTTCTAAACAGGCGGTGCTGGATCTTGAAAATATGAATTTGACTTTGCTGGACACGCCTGGACATGTGGACTTTTCTGCAGAGATGGAACGCACGCTGCAGGTACTTGATTATGCCATTTTGGTGATCAGCGGCGGGGATGGCCTGCAGGGGCATACCAGAACTTTGTGGCGTCTGCTGAAAAAATATAAAGTTCCGGTATTTCTTTTTGTCAATAAGATGGACCAGCCAGGGACCGATCAGGAAGACTTGATTTGTCAGTTAAAAGAAGGGCTGGATGAAAATTGTCTGGATTTTACCCAGTCAGATTCGGAAGTATTCTATGAAAGTATTGCCATGTGTGAGGAAGAGGCCCTGGAATATTTTCTGGAACATGGAAGGATAGAACTGGCGCAGATTCAGAGATTGATTGCAGAGCGCAGGGTATTTCCCTGCTTTTTTGGATCCGCTTTAAAATTAATCGGCGTGAAAGAATTTTTAGATGCTTTGGAACAGTATACCCTGCCGCCAGAGTATCCAGAGGAATTTGGCGGGAAGGTTTTTAAGATTACCAGAGACGATCAGGGAAACCGGGTGACGTTTCTGAAAATCACGGGAGGAAAACTGAAAGTAAAAACAGTGCTTTCAGATCTGCAGGAGAAGGTAGATCAGATTCGTATTTACTCTGGAGAAAAGTATCAGATGGTACAGGAGGCGGAAGCAGGAACCATATGCGGAGTGACAGGACTAGAGCACACCCGTCCTGGAATGGGCCTGGGGATAGAAAGGGATTCAGAGATGCCTCTGTTAGTGCCTGTTTTGACCTACCGTCTGATTCTGCCGCCGGAGTGTGAGGTTCCCGTTATGTTGGCGAACCTGTATCGGCTTCAGGAGGAGGAGCCGGAGCTTCACATTGTCTGGAATGAAAAACTGCAGGAAATCCAGGTACAGATTATGGGACAGGTACAGTTAGAGGTATTAAAGAGTATCGTTCTGGAACGGTTTGGTGTGGAGATAGAGTTTGGAACCGGAAATATTCTGTACAAGGAGACCATTGCAGAACCAGTGGAGGGGGTAGGCCATTATGAACCTCTCCGTCATTATGCGGAAGTGCATTTGCTGTTAGAGCCAGGTGAACCAGGAAGCGGTTTGAAATTTGATACCTGCTGCAGTGAAGATCTGCTGGATAGGAATTGGCAGCGGCTGGTGCTGACGCATCTGGAAGAAAAGGAACATAAGGGGGTTTTGACAGGTTCTGCTATTACAGATATGAAGATTACCTTAGTTGCCGGAAAAGCTCATCTGAAACATACAGAAGGCGGGGATTTCCGCCAGGCTACTTACCGGGCGCTGCGCCAGGGACTGATGGAGGCAGAGTCTTTGCTGCTGGAGCCTTATTATCAGTTTCGTCTGGAAGTGCCGGAAGCTATGATTGGACGGGCTATGACAGATATAGAGCGCATGCATGGGACTTTTGAGCCTCCTCTTTTGGAGAGAGGCATGGCAGTGTTCGTTGGGTCTGCTCCGGTATCGGCCGTAGGAGAATATCAGCGGGAAGTGTTGGCTTATACCAAAGGTAATGGAAAATTTTTCTGCAGCCTGAAAGGATATGAACCCTGCCGGGAATCTCAGAAAATCATAGAGAGTATGGATTATGACCCGGAAGGAGATCCGGAAAATTCACCAGATTCTGTATTCTGTTCTCACGGAGCCGGACTTTTGATAAAGTGGGATCAGGTAAAAGAACATATGCATGTGGAAACCCCGGCGGTCTGCAGGAAATTTCAAAGGGAAACTCCTTTGACAGAGGAAGATACAGAAGGGCGCAGAACAAATAGAAACAGAGAGAAGGGGGAGAAGGAAGGGGGAAATTGGCAGGAAGAAACGTGGATTGGGGAAGAAGAAGTAGAATCTATCTTGTCTCATACCCTGTATGCCAACAGAAAAGAACATCAGGCAGGAAGGAAGAAGTATCGTCTGAAAAGATCCTCCGATAACAGAAGTTCTGCTGTCACCAGAACTTATCGGAAGCCGATATCGAAAGAAGAATATCTGCTGGTGGATGGATATAATGTGATTTTTGCCTGGGAAGATTTAAAAGAGCTGGCGGAAGACAATATTGACGGGGCAAGGGGAAAACTTCTGGATCTTCTTTCTAATTATCAGGGAGTGCGGAAATGTCATCTGATTGTGGTATTTGATGCTTACCGGGTACAGCGTCATCCCACAGAAATGATGGATTATCACAACATTCATGTGGTATTTACCAAAGAGGCAGAGACAGCGGATCAGTATATTGAAAAATTTGCCCATGAAAATGCAGAGAAATACCAGATTTCAGTGGTGACTTCGGACGGATTGGAACAGATTATTATCCGAGGTCAGGGGTGCGCACTGATCTCTGCAAGGGAATTTCAAAAAGAGATTGCAGAATCATTGCAGAATCTTCAGCAGGAATATGAGGGGCAGAAAGAAAAAGGAAAGAATTATCTGGGAGATGCTATTCCAAAGGAAATAACAGAGCAGATCATAAAAGGAAGGATTTTTACAGAAACATCGGCAGAATGAAACGGGAAGGGAGGGATTTTTATGAAAATAGCTTTTATTAATGGCAGTCCAGAACAGGGAAACAGTGTTTCAAAGAGGATATTAGAAGAAATGCAAGCATATTTTTCAGAAAAGTATGATTGTGAAAAATTTCACTTTTACAGCGGTTCCTTTCCAGGCAGAGATCAGATGTTTCAGAGAATGATGTTCTGTGAAATCTGGCTGTTTGCTCTGCCAGTGGAGGAAAATAGAATTCCGGCCCATATGGAAGGTTTGCTGGAAGAATGGGAATCCCTGTTAAAGGGAAGGGGGAATTCCAGAAAAATATATGCAGTCAGCGAATGCGGGGCCTATGACGGGCGTCAGAATAAAGAGGTGCTGGAAATCCTGGAAAACTGGTGTATGCAGACGGAGTCCTGCTGGGGACAGGGGATTGGACTGGGAGCGGGAGGCGTGCTGCTGTCCATGGAAGAAATCCCTATGGGGCAAGGACCCAAAAAGGATCTGGGAAAAGCGTTGGAAGAGCTGGCTGGCCATATAAAGGAAGGAGAAACCGGGGAGAACTTGTATCTGGGGATCAATGTTTCAAGATTTTTCTGCAGGTCGGCGGCTGAATATGGATGGCAGTTTCAGCGGGAGCTGGAGGGATAGAGAGAAAGGAAGGAATAAAAATGGAAAAAAATCTGGAATTGGTGAGGCGTCCCCGCAGACTGCGTGGAAATTCCGTATTGCGCAAAATGGTGCGGGAGACTCGGATGGATCGGTCATCTTTGGTATATCCAATGTTTGTGACAGAGGGGACAAATATCAAAGAGGAGATCTCATCTATGATGGGACAGTATCGCTACAGTGTAGACCGGATGGAAGAAAAACTGACAGAGCTTTGTGACGCTGGCGTAACCAGTGTTATGCTGTTTGGCATTCCAGATCAAAAGGATGAAGTGGGAAGCGGTGCTTATGCGCAGGATGGAATTGTACAGAAAGCATTCCGCAGGGCCAAAGAAGTCTGTCCGGAATTGTATCTGATTGGCGACGTATGCATGTGTGAATATACATCCCACGGGCATTGCGGAGTTCTTCATGGCCAGGAGGTAGATAATGATAAGACCTTAGAATTATTGGCAAAGACTGCTCTTTCGCAAGTTCAGGCCGGAGCGGATATGGTGGCGCCTTCTGATATGATGGACGGACGTGTGGCGGCGATCCGCAGAATGTTAGACCAAAAAGGATATATTCAAGTGCCGATTATGTCCTATTCTGTGAAATTTGCATCTTCTTTTTATGGTCCATTCCGGGATGCGGCAGATTCAGCTCCTGCTTTTGGAGATCGGAAATCTTATCAGATGGATTATCACAATCGAAGAGAAGCCTTAAAAGAAGCAGCCTTGGATGTGGAAGAAGGAGCAGACATTCTTATGGTGAAGCCGGCTATGGCTTATGGAGATCTGATCCGGGAAGTAAAAGACAGAACAAATCTCCCGGTTGCCGCTTATTCTGTCAGCGGAGAATATTCTATGGTGAAGACAACTGCAAAGGCAGGATTTATTGATGAGACCAGTGTGATGTGCGAGATGGCGGCCAGCGCTTTTCGGGCAGGAACAGATATCTATATCACCTATTTTGCACAAGAATTAGCAAAATGTATAGAAGAAGGAAGAATCGGATAATTCCCGGTTTTAAATCTTGTAGGATTAGAGTGTCAAAAGCACCTTTGGTGCGGCGCACCCTTTTGACACTCTAATCCTTATAGAAAAAAGTCTTTGAAGGAAAATTTCCTTAAGGGCTTTTTTTTGTGCAGATTTTGAAGCAAAATTTAGATTTCGTTCGTTATATTAAATATAGAAGACCTTACAATAATGATTCTGTGCCTGCACAGCAATAAGAAATTGCAGGAAAAACTGCAAAATCGTAAGAAAATCTTTTGTTTTTTGCAAGAAAAAAGAAAGATCGTAAGGTTAAAATGTAGATGGAATAAGAAAGAGGCCAGTGATTGTAAGCGGGATCAGCCATGAGAGACAGGATTGTAAGGAGGATCGGCAGCAAGAGAAGAGACAGGAGGAAATGAAATGAGTATAGAAGCGGTAAGTCAGTATTTTGAAAATTATGGAGCCATTGCGATTTTCGTGATTGTATTGTTAGAGTATATGAATCTGCCTGGATTTCCGGCAGGGGTGATTATGCCCCTGGCAGGAATCTGGGCTGCCAATGGAAAGCTGAGTTTTCTTTTTACCATGGTGATCTCAGTGTCAGCGGGATTGGTGGGAAGCTGGATCTTATATTTTTTAGGCAGAATGGGCGGAAATGTATTCTTAAAAGCTTATGTGAAAAAATTTCCCAAACAGCAGGCGGCTATCGACCGGAATTTTGAGATGATACGGGAGAAAGGCTGTGCAGGAATTTTTTTAAGCAAATTGATTCCCATGGTGCGGACCTTGATCTCCATTCCGGCAGGGGTGTTAAAATTTGATTTTTTGAAATATACTCTTAGTTCTGCCTTGGGAATCTGTGTGTGGAATTTTGTATTTGTGGGGGCTGGATATCTATTTGGCGATCAGGTATTTCAATTTCTAGGTCAGATGTAAGGACAGATACAGCAGAGGAAGAGAGACGATGAAGAATAGGTAAAGAACAGAAAAGAGGGAGACATATGAGAATAGCGATGATGACTAACAATTACAGACCTGTGGTGGGAGGCGTGCCCATTGCCATTGACCGTTTAGCGGAAGGGCTGCGGGAACGGGGAAATGAGGTATATATTTTTGCGCCGGAATATGAGGGATATCAGGAGGAGGATCCTTTTGTGATACGGTATCGTGCCTTTCACAAAAAAGCAGGAGGATACGTGCCTTTGATGAAGCCGGTGGATCTGCAGATGGAACAGCGGTTTCGGGAGTTAGAGTTTGATATTATCCATGTACACCATCCTGTTTTGATTGGGCAGCGGGCCCAGTATCTGGGGAAAAAATATCACGTTCCAGTGGTATTTACTTATCATACTCAATATGAACAATATCTCCACTATTGGAAACCATACAAGAGGCTGAAAGAGAGAGAAGGGCGTCTGGAGAGAAAACTGGTAGATTTCATTGAGCGGCAGCTTGTACTGGGAACAATCCGCAGGTTTACAGAAAAGTGCAGCCTTGTATTTGCCCCTACCAATCAGGTGAAGACTTTGATCGGAGACCGGGGATGGGAGGCGAATCTCACAGTAATGCCCACGGGGCTGCCGGAATCTGCCTACAAAAAATGTAGGGATCAGGAAGAGATTCGAAAAATTTATGGCAGAGGGAAATCGTACCTGATGTGTACGGTGGCAAGGCTTTCAGCGGAGAAAAATCTTGTATTTCTGCTGGGGGCTCTGGCAGAGCTGAAAAAGAAAATTGGAGATGATTTTCAGATGCTGGTGTTGGGAGACGGTCCTCAGAAACAGGAATTACTGGCTTTGACGGAGCAGTTAGGTCTCTCAGAAAACGTGGCGTTTCTGGGAACCGTATCTAACGAATCAGTTTATGATTTTCACAGTGCCTGTGATTTGTTTCTCTTTGCTTCTAAGTCAGAGACCCAAGGGATCGTATTGCTGGAAGCCATGGCTTCTTACCGGCCGGTAGTTGCAGTGAATGCCACAGGGGTCTGCGATGTGGTGCGGGATGGACAGAACGGCTATATGGTAGAGGAATCGGAAGAAGTGTTTGCCGAGACGGTACAAAAGGTATTACAAAATAGGAAATTATATGAGGTACTGTCAGAGGGAGCCCGGGAGACAGCAGAACGATATCGGAGCACTGCAGTGGCCGGAGCAGCAGAACGGAATTATCAGAAGATTCTGCTGACAGAAAAAGAGAGCAGGAAGCGTCGTTTTCTGGAAGTATAGGAGAGAGGAAGGGAAGGATAGGAAGTTAAGCGCAAAGGGAGGGAGATCTTAAAAGATTACAGACAAAGAACAGGCTGCTGGTAATCATTAGACAGACTGCAGTCGCCTTTTTTGGTCAGTCCGATCCGATACAGATCAGAGGATTTCAGATCCAGAGCCAACAGTCGGCGCGCTGGTTCTGAAAGGGTGTCCATGGCGCGGGCAGGGCTTGTGACCAGAGGGAGACTGCTGTGAGCTTTTAGGGCGGTGAGCAGAGGAGCAGCCTCCCTGCGAAAGCCTAGTACCCGCAAGTAAGAAGGCTCCGGGGCAAGATAGTAATCCTCTTTCGTAATACTAAGGAGGATGTGTAGAAACATACGACTGAGATGTGTATATGTGATGTTTTTTGTTTTAAGATGAAGGCAGAAACTGTTCCAGGAGCAGAAATGGTCCAGTTCCTTTTTTATGCGGTCTGCAAGATCTGAGGAACAGTCTGCGCAGGATGCCAGGGCCTCGGCAGGCATTGTCAGCAATTGGTAGTGAAGCAGAGAGGAAAAATCCTGCTCTGACAAAAATGGATGAGGGTAGTCCATAAGGATAGATAATGCATTTTGGGGCATAGATGCTGCGAGAGTGGGAAGAATACTTTTTGTGATTTTTGAATAAGAGGAAGAATAGCGGAAAGATTCTAAAGTTTCGAAAAATGCTTCCTGGATGGAAGTGCGGATAGAGGAGGCAGAAGAAAAGGTTTGTCCTGGCGTAGAATCATGGTATGATTGTCCCTGACGGGGAAGCAGACAGGGAATCATAGGGGAGGCGTAATAAGACAGAGCTTTCAGATATTCCAGGGCCAGAATATTGTTGGGAGCGGAAAGTACTTGTTCCAGATCAGCACAGGAGTTGGGGCGCTGAAGTTTGAAACATGCTTTTAGGGCAGAGAAACGGGCAGCCGGAAAAGAAAAGCCTTTTTTCAATTCCTGCTGTAATACATTCTGAAAAGGTTCTGGTTCTTCTTTTAGGACAGCGGCAATTTTCTGCAGGGAATCCAGGTCATGGCTTTCTGCGCCGAATCCTAGATGAGTGACCAGGCCGGTATGGTGCAGCAAAGAGACGCCGCCTCTGGCAAAAGTTTCTCCGCTGGCTGTTGCGTAAAGTACTGGCAGTTCCAATACCAGATCTGCGCCGCAGCAAAGAGCCATCTGTGCCCGGCTGAATTTGTCCATCACAGCCGCAGCTCCGCGCTGTACAAAATTCCCGCTCATGGCAATGACCACATAATCCGCCTGAACTTTTCTCTTTAAGGTTTCGATCTGATAAGCATGTCCGTTGTGAAATGGATTGTATTCTGCAATAATTCCAATAACTTTCATAATAAGTTCCTCTTGTTTTCCGTATGTTATGTCATACATAGATTATATGATGTTCCGGAAATATTATCAATTGTGTTTTAAATGGAGTTGCTGCATTTTGCAATTTTACGAAAATTTCCATATGTTGACAAGTCCTGAATTATTGAGTATCATAAAAAATAAATTTATTCAATTGTCGGACAGACAGAATAGAATAGACAGGAGACTTTGAATGTTGGCGAATATATTATTTCTTTTTGTTCTGATGATGATAGTTCCCTGGATGGTTGGGATGCTGTATACTGGATGTTTACCAGAAGAAAGAAGACAGATGTCTCTGAGCTGGATTGCAGGGTGGATCATTTTATGGGGACTTTTTGAGATTGTTGCGCTGCCTCTTATTTTTCAGAGAAAGAGCTTGAGACTTTTATGTGTCATATATGGAGGAATAATTCTTGGACTGATCGTGCTTGCCCTGGTTTTAAACCGGCGCAGAATCTTTCCCATGTTGAAAAGAGCTTTCTGTTCTGGGAGACAGCTTTCCTTTTTGGGGTGGGGAAATATCATGCTTATTTTGCTCCAGGCCGGCGTCTATCTCAGATATATGCACATAGATGATGACGATGCTTTTTATGTGGGAGCCGCCACCACCGGAGTGGCTACGGATACGATTTTTTCTGTGAATCCTTATACGGGGGCAGTTTACGGAAAACTGCCTTCTCGGTATGTATTGTCTCCCTTTTTCTCTTTTACAGCTTTTTTAAGTAAAATAAGCGGCGTACATGCTGCCATTGTAGCTCATGTGGTTTTGGCGGCTATTTTGATTCTGACTGCATATATTGTGTATGCAATGATCGGAAGAAAACTATTTCAAGACCAGCCGAAATATGCAGAGTATTTTTTGTTTTTTCTTATTATAATAACCTTGTTTTCAGGATATACCGTATATACCCAGGGGATATTTACCATTGTGCGTATCTGGCAGGGAAAAGCGGTTTTCTGTGGGATATTGGCGCCGATGATCTGTTATATGATGCTGCATTTTTGTTCAGAACAGGGGAGAAAGGCAGATTGGTGGCTGCTGTTCTTTCTGATGTGCGCCTGCTGTATGGTTTCTTCTATGGGGATCATGCTTGGCGCGGTTATGACGGGAATCTTTGGAATTGTAAATTTAATGAAAAACAGGGATTTGAAATCATTTATCTATACCATTTTATGCTGCATTCCCAATGTGGTATGTGCAGGAATTTATGTACTCCTGCGATGATAAATAGAAAAAGGGAGAGAAACCATGAGAGAGATCATAAGAAAAGCATGGGAAATGTATCTGCAGTTTTGCGGCCCTGGAATGCATTTGGGAATGTATTTTGCGGCAGTACTTTTTTTAGGGATGTTCAGTAAGACAAAAAGAGAAAAAGAAAGCAGTTATCTGTTGTCCTTATATTCTCTGTTTTTCTGGGGAATTTTCTTTTTCCCAGTTACAGCAAAGATTATTATGGATTACTGTATCGGGGCAGAGGTGTATTGGAGGATGTTTTGGATTCTGCCATTTCCTCTGATCATTGCCTACGCTTTTACACTTGGATTAAAACAAATAGATGTTAAGTGGAAAAGAAATTGTTTCGCTGTCTGTATGGCAGCGGCTGTCATATTGACAGGAAGGCTGGTGGACCCTCTGAATTTTAGTAAAGTGGACAATCCCTATAAACTTCCTCAGAGTGCCGTAGATGTGTGCCAGATGATCCATGAAGATGCGCAGAAAAATGGGATCAGTGAGAAGAAGACTATTGCCGTCAATGATTTAGTGTCTTATATCCGCCAGTATGACGCGACGATACAGATGCCCTATGGAAGAGATGGAATCAAAGAGGGCAGGTTTTCTAATAAAAACACCAGAAAGATTTTTGAATATATCAATAACCCAGCCATTGACTTTCAGGGTCTTTTAAAATATGCCAAAAAGGAAAACTGCAATTATTTAGTCTACTATCGGACTGACGCAGCAGATGCAGCCTTAGAGAATTTGGGCTATGAGAAAATTGGAGAAAATGAGCAGTATGGCGTGTACCGATGGGGAGACGGGAGTTTTTAGATTTCCCTTGTATCCAAAATCAGATTAGTCTATAATAAAAGATATCTTAATATAAAAGTAAAAGTGGGAAACACCAGAAAATGAAAGTAGGAAAAGTAGAGAGAAAGAAGAGGGAAAAATATGAATGTATTGGTAATCAATTGCGGCAGTTCTTCTCTGAAATATCAAGTGATCAATTCTGATACAGAGGAAGTGCTGGCGAAGGGACTGTGTGAGAGAATCGGTTTGGATGGAAGATTAGTATATCAGAAAGCCGGCGGAGAAAAGGAGATCACAGAGGCAGATATGCCTACCCACAAACAGGCGATCCAGATGGTATTAGATGCCTTGATAAATCCAAATACCGGAGCTTTAAAGAGCCTTGATGAGATTGGAGCAGTAGGGCACAGAATGGTTCACGGAGGAGAAAAATTTGCATGTTCTACGATTTTGGATGAAGAAGTTTTGAAGGCAGTAGAAGAATGCAATGATCTTGCGCCGCTGCACAATCCAGCAAATTTGATTGGAGTTCGGGCCTGTCAGGAATTGATGCCCCATGTGCCCATGGTGGGTGTATTTGACACTGCTTTTCATCAGACGATGCCAGAGAAAGCTTATCTGTATGGAATTGATTATGATTACTATGAGAAATACAAAGTCAGAAGATATGGATTTCATGGAACGTCCCACAGCTATGTGTCCAAACGTGCGGCAGAGATGCTGGGCAGACCATACGAAGAATTGAAAACCATAGTCTGTCATCTGGGAAATGGAGCTTCCATTTGCGCAGTGCAGAACGGACAATCTATTGATACTTCTATGGGTCTCACACCCTTAGAAGGCTTGATTATGGGAACACGGTCTGGGGATATTGATCCGGGAGCTATGGAATATCTGGCGAAAAAAGAGGGGCTGGATCTGGAAGGAGTACTGTCTGTTCTCAATAAAAAGTCCGGTGTTCAAGGGCTGTCCCATATTTCCAGTGATTTCCGGGATCTGGAAGCGGCGGCTGCCAAAGATGATCCAGCTGGAATCCGTGCCTTGGATACTTACAATTACCGGGTGGCAAAATATGTGGGCGCTTACACTGCAGCCATGAACGGCGTAGATGTAATCTGCTTTACGGCAGGCGTTGGAGAGAACGGACCCAATACTAGAAAGGGGATTTGTGATTATCTGGGGTATCTTGGAATTGAATTGGATGAAGAGGCCAACCTGGTACGGGGAGAAGAGAAGATCATCTCTACGCCAGATTCTAAAGTCACGGTGATCTGTCTGCCCACCAATGAGGAGCTGGCAATTGCCCGTGAAACTGTGGCATTGGTAAATGGATAGGCATGATTTGAAGGAATCAGCGGTTCAAATAGCAGGTTTGCGCCTGGTATTTGGACCGTTTTTTCTCTTATAGGAAATTCCTTCGGATTTCCTATAAGAGAAAATAGAATGATCGCACCGCGGCGGGAAGGAAATGAACCGCGGGAGCGGTCCGCCGCAGGCGGAGAATCCTGCGAAGCAGGATTCTTTCTTGTCTTATAGGAAATTCCTTCGGATTTCCTATAAGAGAAAATAATATGCGCGCCCGCACAAGAGGAAAATCTTGCTTTGCAATTGTGCCGGGTACACTTTGTTCTTAAGAAATCTAAAAAATGAATATTATTTTAGAATTTAGAAAAACTAACAAAAAAATGCAACATTTCAATACAAATGTTGCATTTTTTATTTACAGTTTTTAAATGGGGAAACTCAAACAAAAAATGATTGACAAACTGGAATTTTCTAGGTATAATATACCAAGTGTGGATAGGAGAGTGTCATGAGAATAGAATTATCGGAGATAATTTCCTGTGAGAATAAGGAAATGTCAAAACAGGTGGAAATTGAATTATCGTCCTTTGATTCAAAGCTTGGGCAGTTTCCCATCATAGAGAAAGCACCTTTTGTAATGAAGTTTACCAATGAGAACAATAAGCGCCTGCTTATTCAGGGGGAAACCGAGGTTACAATTGCGATTCCGTGTGACAGATGTCTGGAAGAAGTGGACAGGGATTTTTCTATTGCGGTGGATAAGGAGATAGACCTTACCGGAAGCAGAGAAGAGATCAGCATGGATGGGTTAGACTATATAACAGGAACAAATCTGGATGTAGATCAACTTATTTTTGGAGAAATTTTGGTGAGTTGGCCAATGAAGGTTCTGTGCAGGGAAGATTGTAAAGGTATCTGCAAGCGATGCGGCGCCAATCTGAATCAGACAGAATGTCAGTGCCAGAAAACAGAACCGGATCCAAGAATGGCGGCAATCCAGGATATTTTTAACAAATTTAAGGAGGTGTGACCATGTCTATATGTCCAAAAAATAAATCATCCAAAGGGAGAAGAGACAGAAGAAGAGCAAACTGGAAGATGACAGCTCCAACTTTGGTAAAATGCAGCAAATGCGGCGAACTGATGATGCCCCACAGAGTATGTAAGAGCTGTGGAAGCTATAACAAAAAAGAGATTATTCCTCAGGATTAATGAGGTCGAAGGAAGAGCTTTTCCCAAAAGGAGAGGCTCTTTCTTTTTATTTTATCTTATAGGAAAGACCTTGTCCCGCTAACGTGTGAAAGTATATTCCTATAAGATAAAAATAATATGCGCACTCGCACAAGAGGTAAAAGATTGCTTCGCAATTGTGCTCGGCGCGCAAAGTGTCCAGGCCCCCTCATGAGTGAGGGGTTAGGGGAGATGAAGTGGGCCTGCCCACTTTGTTCTCTTATAGGAAAGACCTTGTCCCGTTAAAGCGTGAAAGTATATTCCTATAAGATAAAAATAATATGCGCACTCGCACAAGAGGAAAAATATTGCTTCGCAATTGTGCTCGGCGCAGCAAAGTGTCCAGGCCCCCTCATGAGTGAGGGATTCAGGGAGTTGAAACGGACCTGTCCGCTTTGTTCTTGACATTTCATATAGAATCGGTAAAAATAAGGAAAGGAAGCAGTTATTTTAAATAGAACGGATAGTATAACAAATATCAGAAAAAGGAAGTGAACCTATGAGACTTTTTAATTTAGACAGTGGAATTATGAGATCCTTATCCAAATTTACAGATTGTATTTGTCTGAGTCTTTTGTTTCTCGTAAGCTGTATTCCGGTTTTTACCATTGGAACAGCCATGACAGCAACGTATTATACGGTACATAAAGTGCTGCGGCATGACAGGGGATATTTGTTTCGGGATTATATTGCCGCCTTCCGGGATAATTTTAAACAGACAGTGGTAGTGTGGCTGATTGCATTGGTGATAGGGGGAGTGCTGGGCTTTGACCTGTATGTAATGAATGATTATGGCCGGACTGAAAATATTTTTGCTGTATTTTCTGTTTTGTTTGTGGTGGGATCCGGGGTATGGTTCTCCTGGATTTCTTATTTATTTCCCTATATGGCCCGGTTTGAGAATACGAAAAAGCAATCTATGAAAAACGCCATATTGATGGTGATTCTGCATCTGCCGATGACGGCTCTGATGCTCCTGATTGCTTTAACATGCGGACTGGTCATGTATATGGTTCCTTTTCTTATTTTTATTCTTCCGGCTGTCTATGTCTGGATACAGAGTTTTATTCTGGAGCGGATTTTCCGCAAGTATATGAGTGAGGAAGATCGGAAGGCAGAAGATGAAAAGTACAGAGAAAACAACCTGGAGTGAGAGGGTTTGAATTTCTCTGTTTTGCAGCTATATTATGCCAAAAGGTTCCCATCACTTTGTGATGGGAACACTTTGCACATAAAAGTGTCGTGGAAAGCTGGCTTTCCAAACACTTTTTGTGCCAGATGTCTATGCTGCCAAAGGCAGCAAGACCTTTTGGCATTAAGATTATAGAAAGACATAAAAATGCAGAAACTCAGGGACATTTTATATTGATTTCTCTCATTACTTATAGTATATTCTTAAATAGGCATTCGGTAAGCAGGAAAATAATTCCTGTTTATATGGACCACAAGGAGGAAGTTTCATGCAGGAAGTGATAAAAGTAGCAGTGGATGCCATGGGTGGGGATTATGCGCCTGGAGAGATTGTGAAGGGGGCAGTGAATGCTGTTACAATGAGGCAGGATATCAAAGTGTATCTGGTAGGCCATCAGGATGTAGTCAGAAAAGAACTGGAGAAATATTCCTATCAGAGTTCCCGGATTGAGATCATTCATGCCCAAGAGGTAATTGAGACCGCAGAACCTCCGGTTATGGCAATTCGAAGGAAGAAACAGTCATCCATCGTCGTGGGAATGAATATGGTAAAAGAAGGAAAGGCAGACGCCTTTATATCAGCTGGAAGTTCTGGAGCCATACTGGTAGGGGGACAAGTTATTGTAGGAAGGATCAAAGGAATCGAACGTCCACCCCTGGCGCCATTGATTCCTACGAAAAAAGGAGTATCTTTGCTGATTGACTGCGGTGCAAATGTAGATGCAAGGTCTACGCATTTGGTGCAGTTTGCAAAGATGGGTTCTATCTATATGGAGAATGTTCTTGGCATTCAGAATCCCAAAGTTGCGATTGTCAATATTGGAGCAGAGGAAGAGAAGGGAAATGCACTGGTAAAAGAGACCTTTCCACTGTTGAAAAATTGTCCGGATATCAATTTTACAGGAAGCATTGAGGCAAGAGATATTCCCAATGGCGAGGCGGACGTGATTGTGTGCGAGGCCTTTGTAGGAAATGTTATTTTGAAACTCTATGAAGGATTGAGCAAAACATTGGTCAGCGTGATCAAACAAGGCATGATGGGAAGCCTGAAGAGTAAAATTGGCGGATTACTGGTTAAGCCGGCTTTGAAGAAGACATTGAAGGATTTTGACGCCAGTGAATATGGCGGAGCCCCTTTATTAGGATTAAAGGGCCTGGTGGTCAAGACTCATGGAAGCGCTACAGCAAAGGAAGTGACCAATTCCATTATTCAGTGTGTTACGTTCAAAGAACAGGAGATCAATGAGAAAATCAGAAAAAACATTGGAACATCTCCAATAGAAACAGAGTAGATTGGTGCCAAAGAGTGCATAGAATGGAGGAAATTATGGAATTTGAAAAGGTAAAAAAGGTAATTGCAGAAGTATTAAATGTGGATGTGGAAGAGATTACAATGGATACCACATTTGTAGATGATCTGGGGGCAGATTCACTGGATATTTTTCAGATCATTATGGGATTGGAAGAAGAATTTGACATGGAGATTGCCAATGAAGAGGCTGAAAAAATCGTTACAGTTGGAGATGCAGTAGAGCAGATTAAAAACGCCTCAAATGGATAAAAGTCTTATTGTATATCATAAATGGATGTATTCAGGCAACCACTTTCACATTTTGCTGGGAAGTGGTTGCATTTGGTTATAAAGATTCGTGTGTAAAAGAAAGGCAGAATAAAATGAAATTTCAGAGAGAATTTGAAGAGACCATTGGGTATCAGTTTCAGGACAGCAGATTGCTGGTACAGGCATTGACCCATAGTTCCTATGCCAATGAACGCCATCTGGGAAAACAGGCGGATAATGAACGGTTAGAGTTTTTGGGAGATGCGGTGTTAGAAATCGCCACCAGTGAATTTCTTTTTCACAGGTATCCAGAATATCCAGAAGGAGAACTGACCAGAACGCGGGCAAGTATTGTATGTGAATCTACATTGGCCTTTTGTACCAGAGAACTGCATTTGGGGAAATATCTGCTGCTGGGAAAAGGAGAGGCCCAGACTGGCGGGAGAGAGCGGAAATCTATTTTGTCAGATGCTTTAGAGGCGGTGATCGGAGCAATTTATTTAGATGGTGGTTTTGCTAATGCAAAAGAGTTTATACATCGCTTTGTGCTGAATGATATTGAGCATAAAAAACTCTTTTATGATAGCAAGACTATCCTGCAGGAAGTGGTACAGGGAAATTATGCGGAAGAATTAAGTTATCATTTACTTCGAGAGGAAGGCCCGGATCACGATAAAAAGTTTATTGTGGAAGCTAGGATTGGAGATACGGTTTATGGACAAGGCTGCGGAAGAACGAAAAAAAGCGCAGAACAGGAAGCGGCATATGATACGCTGCTTCAGTTGAAAAAACAGAAAAAATGGGATATGACGGAGGAATAGATGTATTTAAAGAGTATAGAAGTCCATGGATTCAAGTCTTTTGCTAATAAAATCTTATTTGAATTTCACAATGGGATCACTGGAATTGTGGGACCCAATGGAAGCGGAAAAAGCAATGTGGCGGATGCAGTGCGCTGGGTGTTGGGAGAGCAGCGTGTGAAGCAGCTTCGGGGGGCCAGTATGCAGGACGTTATTTTTTCTGGTACTGAGAATCGGAAACCTTTGAGTTACGCCTACGTGGCAATTACGCTGGATAACGGAGACCGCCAGCTCAATGTAGATTACAATGAGGTGACAGTGGCAAGGCGGGTGTATCGTTCTGGGGAAAGTGAATATCTGATCAACGGAACTGCCTGCAGGCTGAAAGACGTCAATGAACTGTTTTATGACACGGGAATTGGAAAAGAAGGATATTCCATTATCGGACAGGGACAGATTGAACGGATCTTAAGCGGGAAACCAGAAGAGCGGCGGGAGCTTTTTGACGAGGCGGCCGGAATCGTAAAGTTTAAACGAAGAAAATCGACAGCTCAGAAAAAGTTAGAGGATGAACGGCAGAACCTGGTGCGCGTCAATGATATTTTATCCGAGTTGGAAAAACAGGTGGGTCCCTTGGAGCGTCAGGCAGAGAAAGCCAGAATTTATTTGAAAAAACGGGAAGAGCTGAAAACTTATGATGTGAACTTATTTCTCTTAGACATGGAACAAAGTGAAGAGCAATTGAAGACTCTGAGGGAAAAGATCGAGATTGTAGATCAGGAATTGAAAGAGACAGACTGCTCTTATGAATCTGTTAAAACGGAATACGCACAGATGGAACAAGATATGCAGCAGGCAGAAGAACACTTGTCAGAGCTGCGGGAGAAGCTGGGAAGCACTACGGTGTGGAAAGGAAAGCTAGAAGGGCAGATCAATGTTTTACAGGAGCAGATTCACGGTGCATGGCAGAGTGAAGAACATTTTCAGTCAAGACAGGAAGAAATTGAACAGGATTGTAGAGAGAAGATGAAACAGAAAGCAGCTTTTGAGAAAGAAAAGCTGCAATTGGACGATCAGATTAAGTCCATGGAAGAACAGAAAAGCCAGGTGATGGCCAGGTATCAGGAGATTCAGGAGGAAATTGCCCGCTGCAGCCGAAGGATGGAGGACGGAAAAAGTGAGATGATGGAACTCTTGAATCAAAAAGCTTCCACTAAGGCGAGACAGCAGCGCTACGATACCATGAAAGAACAGATCAACATTCGAAAAGCTCAGCTGAGCAAACGGATGCTGGAACAGAAGGGAGAAGAGGAAGAACTGGAGTTTTTGGTGGCAGAGTGCCAGCAGAACTATCAGGAAGCTCGAGAAAAGTGCCGGGGGCTGGAAGAAGAAAGGAAAAAGTTAGAAGAAAAGAACCAGGAGTGGCAGAGGAAACGGGGAGAAACCCTACAGAAGATAGAACAGGATACTGCCTCTTATCACAGAGAGCGTTCCCGGTTAGAATCCTTGATCAATATTGCAGAGCGGTACGATGGATATGGCAATTCCATCCGCCGGGTTATGGAGAAGAAAGAGGAAGAACCAGGGCTTTTAGGCGTGGTGGCAGATCTGATTCAGGTAGATAAGCAGTATGAGACAGCCATTGAGACAGCTTTAGGAGGCAGTATTCAAAATATTGTAACCAGCGATGAAGCCACCGCCAAGAAAATGATTGGATATCTGAAACAGAATCGTTTTGGAAGGGCTACCTTTCTGCCATTGACCAGCGTAGGAAAAAAGGGAATTTCAGTGAACCAGGGGGCGTTAAAAGAGCCGGGAGTGATTGGGATTGGCAGCGAACTGGTGAGAGCGGACAGCCAATTTCAGGGACTGAAGACATATTTACTGGGCAGAACCTATGTGGTGGATACCATTGATCATGCCATTGCCCTTGCAAGAAAGTATCAGTACAGCCTTAGAATTGTCACGCTAGAGGGAGAATCTCTAAATCCTGGAGGTTCTATGACAGGAGGAGCCTTCCGCAATACCAGCAATCTGCTGGGAAGAAAACGGGAGATTGAGGATCTGCAGAAAGAGACAAAAAAGCGCAAAGAAACATTAGAAGCCCACAAAAACCGCCTGGAAGAGATCAATACAGCAAGAGAATTGTTGAAAGAAGAGATACAGCAAGTTCAGGAAGAATGGAATCAGGCAGTTCTGAAACAGAACACAGAGGAGATGAATCTGGAACGGGCGAAAGAGCAGAAAAAGGAAAATGAGGATCAATTTGCGGCGCTTCAGAGAGAAAGCCAGGAGATGGAAGGCCAGCTGTCAGAGATCAGTGAGAACCGGGGGCAGATTCAAGAGGAAATACAGGCGGCAGATCGAAGAGAACGGGAGATTCAGGAAGAGACCAGAGAGTTTCAGCAGATTCTTGATACCCAGAATAGACTGGCAAAAGAGAGCCAGGACAATGTTTCTAAAGTACAGCTAGAGGAAGCAAATGTTCAGCAGAAGGCAGAATTTGCTCAAGAGAATATCGCCCGTATTCAGATGGAAATTCAGAAGTTAGAGGAAGATCTGAGAACGACCAAGGAGGAAAAAAGTCACTCTCAAGAAGATATCCGAAAAAAACAAAAGGAGATCATTGAGATTCAGACCAATATAGAGGAATCCGGGAAAGCTCAAGGTGAGTTGGAACAGCAGATTGCAGAAGGACAGAGACAGAGAGAAGAAATGTCTGTGAGATACAAAGGATTTTTCCAGAAGCAGGAAGAGCTGTCAAAACGCAGGAACGATCTGGATAAGGAACAGTATCGTCTGAACAGCCAGAAAGAAAAATTGAACGAGTCTTTGGAGCATCAGACCAATTATATGTGGGAAGAATATGAATTGACCTTTCACAGCGCCCTGGAACTGCGCCAGGAAGAATTGAAAGATACGGGAGAGATGAAAAAACAGATTATCAAGATCAAAGAGGAGATCCGAAAACTGGGAGACGTCAATGTAAATGCGATTGAGGATTATCGAAGTCTGTCGGAACGCTACATCTTTTTAAAGACACAGCATGAGGATCTGGTGGAGGCAGAGAAGACGCTTTTGGATATTATTGAAGAACTGGATACTGGTATGCGGAAACAGTTTATGGAAAAATTTGCTCAGATTCAGCGGGAATTTGACAAAGTATTCAAGGAATTGTTCGGCGGAGGAAAAGGAACTTTGGAACTGGTGGAAGAAGAGGATATTTTAGAATGCGGAATCCGTATTATCGCGCAGCCTCCAGGAAAGAAACTGCAGAATATGATGCAGTTATCCGGCGGAGAGAAGTCATTGACGGCAATTTCTCTGTTGTTTGCCATTCAGAATCTAAAGCCCTCGCCCTTCTGTCTCTTAGACGAGATCGAAGCGGCTCTGGATGATTCCAATGTGGGAAGATTTGCAAAATATTTACATAAATTGACGAAACACACTCAGTTTATTGTAATCACCCACAGAAGGGGAACTATGGCGGCGGCAGACCGTCTTTATGGAATCACCATGCAGGAGAAAGGCGTCTCCACTCTGGTATCCGTAAATTTAATCGAAGACGGTCTGAGCAATTAGCGGAGAAAAGAAAAAGAGTTTGACAGCGGATCAGGAAAGGAGCATACCAATGGGAAAAGAAGAAAAGGAAAAGAAAGGGTTTTTCAGCCGGTTAGTACAGGGGCTGACAAAGACCAGAGATAATATTGTGTCAGGAATTGATTCTATTTTCAGCGGATTTTCTAAAATTGACGATGACTTTTATGAAGAAATCGAAGAGATTCTCATTATGGGAGATTTAGGAGTTCATGCCACCACAGAGATCATCGAAAATCTGAAAGAAAAGGTAAAGGAACAGCATATCAAAGAGCCGGTTCAATGTAAAGAGTTGCTGATTGCCAGTATTCAAGAACAGATGGATGTGGGAGAGACAGCCTATCGTTTTGAAGAAGAAAAGTCCGTGGTGCTTGTAATAGGCGTCAACGGAGTGGGGAAAACCACTTCTGTGGGAAAGCTGGCAGGCAAGTTAAAGGATCAAGGGAAAAAAGTGGTGCTTGCAGCGGCAGATACTTTCCGGGCTGCAGCAGGAGAACAGCTCAGCGAATGGGCTGGCCGGGCCGGCGTGGATATGATTGGAGGACAGGAAGGAGCGGACCCTGGGGCAGTAGTCTACGACGCTGTTGCGGCTGCAAAGGCCAGAAATGCAGACGTGCTGTTATGCGACACTGCTGGACGTCTGCATAATAAGAAAAATCTGATGGAAGAACTCAAAAAGATCCATCGAATCTTAGAAAAAGAATATCCGGAAGCATTTCGGGAGACTTTGGTGGTGTTGGACGGAACCACCGGACAGAATGCTTTAGCCCAGGCGAAACAATTTTCTGAAGTGGCCGAGATTACAGGAATTATCTTGACGAAAATGGATGGAACTGCTAAGGGCGGAATTGCAGTGGCGATTCAGTCAGAGCTTGGCATTCCGGTAAAATATATTGGAGTGGGAGAGACCATTGAGGATCTCCAGAAATTTGATTCTCAGCAGTTTGTAAATGCGCTGTTTACCAAAAATGAAGAACCAGAGGAAGCCCAGGAAGAAATAGAAGCGCAGACAAGTGAAGAAGACGCCGAAGAATAGGAGCGTGAAAAAATGTTGACATTGGAAAGATTTGAAGAGGCAAGTAAGATTGTAAAAGAGGTGACATTAGAGACAAAGCTGGTGTACAGTGATTTTTTAAGCGAGCAGACAGGAAACAAAGTATATCTGAAACCAGAAAATATGCAGTTTACGGGAGCCTATAAGGTACGTGGTTCCTATTATAAGATCAGTACTTTGACAGAAGAAGAACGGAAAAAAGGGCTGATTACTGCTTCAGCAGGAAATCATGCCCAGGGGGTGGCTTATGCGGCCAAATGTTTTGGGGTAAAAGCCACCATTGTAATGCCTACCACCACCCCTCTGATCAAGGTAAATCGAACCAAAGGGTATGGCGCGGAGGTAATCCTTTATGGAGACGTGTATGACGAGGCCTGTCAAAAAGCCTATGAACTGGCGGAGGAACACGGTTATACCTTTATCCATCCCTTTGATGATCTGGCGGTGGCCACCGGACAGGGAACCATTGCCATGGAGATTTTTAAAGAACTTCCATTGGTGGAATATATTCTGGTTCCTATTGGCGGCGGCGGTCTTGCGGCCGGCGTGTCGGTGCTGGCAAAATTGTTGAATCCCAAGATTAAAGTGATCGGCGTGGAACCTGCCGAGGCAAACTGCATGCAGGCCTCCATAGAGGCAGGAAAAGTGCTGACTCTGCCAAAGGTCAGCACCATTGCAGATGGAACAGCAGTCAAGACGCCGGGAGAAAAGATTTTTCCCTATGTGCGGGAAAATTTGGATGAGATCCTTACCGTAAAGGATGATGAATTGATCGTGGCGTTTTTGGATATGGTAGAGAATCACAAGATGGTAGTGGAAAATTCCGGGTTATTGACAGTGGCTGCACTGCGTCATCTGAATGTGGAAAATAAGCGGGTGGTTTCTATTCTGAGCGGCGGCAATATGGATGTGATCACCATGTCTTCGGTGGTGCAGCAGGGCTTGATCTTCCGTGACCGGATCTTTACAGTATCTGTCCTTCTGCCGGACAAGCCGGGAGAGCTGTGCAAGGTGGCAGACACCATTGCAAAAGAGCAGGGAAATGTGATTAAGTTAGAGCATAATCAGTTTGTATCCACCAACCGGAATGCGGCAGTGGAACTGCGTATCACCATGGAAGCCTTTGGCACAGAACATAAAAATCAGATTATGGAAGCCTTAGAACAGAAAGGATATCAGCCTAAATCGGTGCGGACGAACCTGTAAAGACTAACAGCTTAGGAAAAACAAGGTGTCAAGAAAAAATACTTGACACCTTGCTTTTTTTATAGTATGATACTCAAGGTGATTGAAATGGAGAAGAAAGTAATGCAGACCTATCTCTATGATTTTTATGGAGAACTGCTCACAGAGCATCAGAGAAGTATTTATGAAGATTTTGTGCTGGATGATCTGTCTTTAAGCGAGATCGCAAAAGAAGAGGGAATCAGCCGCCAGGGCGTACACGATCTGATCAGACGCTGTGACAGAACTTTAGAGGGATATGAAGAGAAGCTGCATCTTCTGGAACGTTTTCTCAACACGAAGGAAAAAGTTACCAGAATCCAGAACCTCAGCCGGAATTATCAGGATCAGAAAGAGACAGTGGTAATGGCAGAGATCGAAGCTATTTCCAATGAGATATTAGAGGAGTTATAAGATGGCATTTGACAGCTTATCCGAAAAACTACAGAATGTATTCAAATCTTTGCGAAGCAAAGGACTTTTGACGGAAGAAGATGTGAAAAGGGCCTTAAAGGAAGTCAAACTTGCCCTGCTGGAAGCAGATGTTAACTTTAAGGTAGTGAAGCAGTTTGTGAAATCTGTGCAGGAACGGGCAGTGGGACAGGATGTAATGAACGGACTGAATCCTGGGCAGATGGTGATAAAAATTGTAAATGAAGAGCTAGTGTCTTTGATGGGTTCCGAGACCACAGAGATAGGGTTAAAACCAGGCGGTGAGATTACCGTGATTATGATGGCGGGCCTCCAGGGTGCAGGTAAAACCACTACCACTGCAAAGATTGCTGGAAAGCTGAAGCAGAAGGGCAGGAAACCTTTACTGGCAGCCTGCGACGTTTATCGGCCTGCAGCCATCCAACAGCTTCAGATCAACGGAGAAAAGCAGGGTGTGGAAGTATTTTCCATGGGAGACAGCCACAAGCCGGCCAATATTGCAAAGGCAGCCATAGAACATGCCAAGTCCAAAGGCTGCAATGTGGTGATTTTAGATACCGCAGGACGCCTTCATGTAGATGAAGAGATGATGCAGGAACTCCAAGAGATCAAAGAACAGGTAGAAGTATTTCAGACGATTCTGGTGGTAGACGCCATGACAGGACAAGATGCAGTGAATGTGGCTTCCACCTTTGATGAAAAGATTGGAATTGACGGTGTGATCCTGACAAAATTAGATGGCGATACCAGAGGCGGAGCCGCTTTGTCTATCCGGGCAGTGACAGGCAAGCCCCTCTTATACGTAGGTATGGGAGAGAAGCTCTCCGATTTGGAACAGTTTTATCCAGATCGTATGGCCAATCGTATTCTGGGCATGGGAGATGTGCTGACGTTAATTGAAAAAGCCCAGGAAACCATTGATGAAGATAAGGCCAGAGAACTGGAACAGAAGATGAAAAAGGCAGAATTTGGTTTTGACGACTATTTAGAGTCCATGAACCAGATGAAGAAAATGGGAGGCATTTCCAGCCTGCTTGGCATGATGCCTGGAATCGGCGGCGCTCAGATTGCAGAGATAGAGAACGCCATGGATGAGAAAAAGATGGCCAGAATCGAAGGAATTATATATTCCATGACTCCCAAAGAGAGGTCTAACCCTTCTATTTTGAATGTCAGCCGCAAGCGCAGAATTGCCCAGGGAGCGGGAGTGGATATCAGCGAGGTAAACCGCCTGGTGAAGCAGTTTGAACAGAGCAGGAAGATGATGAAGCAGATGCCGGCTCTAATGGGCGGCAAGGGAAAACGAAGAGGCGGCGGATTTAAGATGCCCTTTGGATTTTAGAAGTTTTATAAAAGTGAGTAACAGAACGAAGAATATCCTCGTTTTGATTACCAATATAGAATAAAAATGATAAGAATCAGGAGGTGAGACGTAGTGGTAAAGATTAGATTGAAGAGAATGGGACAGAAAAAAGCTCCTTTCTATAGAATCGTTGTAGCTGATGCCAGATCTCCAAGAGACGGCAGATTTATTGAAGAAATTGGAACTTACGATCCAACCAAAGATCCAAGTGAATTTCATGTAAATGAAGAGTTAGCCAAAAAATGGCTGGCAAATGGTGCTCAGCCTACAGAAGTAGTAGGAAAGATCTTTAAGGCAGCCGGTATCGAAAAATAATCTTCGTGAGGTGACGTAATGAAAGAATTAGTAGAAGTAATTGCGAAAGCACTTGTGGATTATCCTGAAGAAGTTGCAGTTACAGAGACTGAGAACGAAAAATCCATTGTGATAGAATTACGTGTTGCCCAGGCAGATATGGGAAAGGTAATCGGAAAGCAGGGACGCATTGCAAAGGCGATCCGTGCCGTTGTAAAAGCAGCAGCAGCGAAAAGCGACAAGAAAGTTATTGTAGATATTATGCAGTAGGATCCTGGAAGGGGTTGTTGCAAAATGATGATTCTACAACGTATGGTTGTGATAGAAACAATATCGGTACGATACGTTATAAGGAAAATTCATTTTGCAGCAGCCTCTTTTCATCTGATTCCATTAAGGCAAAAGCCAGGGACAGACGAGATTAGGAAAGCAGAAAGGAAAACTATGGAAGATTTACTTCAGGTGGGAGTGATTACCACAACCCATGGGGTGCGCGGCGAGGTAAAAGTGTTTCCCACAACAGACGACCCGATGCGTTTTAAAAAACTGAAAAAAGTATTTCTGGATACCGGAAAAGAAAAGATGGAACTGGAAATCGGCCAGGTGAAATTTTTTAAAAACTTGGTAATCTTAAAATTCAGAGGTATTGATCATATAAATGAGATAGAAAAGTATAAGGGAAAAAGTCTTCTGATCACCAGAGAGCAGGCGGTGAAATGTGGAAAAGACGAGTATTTTATTGCAGATTTGATTGGTGTGGAAGTGGAAACAGAGGATCAGCAGGTACTGGGCGTGGTCCGAGATGTTTTGCAGACAGGGGCCAATGATGTGTATGTGGTACAGGTAGAAGAAGACTCTCCCTACCGCTCGAAAGTGACTGACAAGAAGGGGGAGGTTCTGCTCCCTGCAATTAAGGAGTGTATTCTTAAGGTAGATATGGATTCCAAAAAAATGCAGGTACACCTGATGCCAGGGCTGTTGGAAGAAAGTTAAGAGGAGCTTTATGAATTTTTATATATTGACATTATTTCCGGAAATGGTCATGAATGGTTTGAATACCAGTATCATCGGCAGAGCTTCTGAGGCGGGACTGCTCCAGATAGAAGCAGTTAATATTCGTGATTATGCAGTCAATAAATATGGAAAAGTAGACGATTATCCTTATGGCGGAGGGGCAGGAATGCTGATGCAGGCACAGCCGGTTTATGATGCGTGGCAGTCTGTGGTGGAACGGATTGGAAAAAAGCCGCGCTGTATCTATATGACGCCTCAGGGAACAAGATTTACTCAGAAAACAGCCAAAGATCTGGCAAAAGAAGAAGATATTGTTCTGTTGTGCGGCCACTATGAGGGGATTGATGAGCGGGTGTTGGAAGAGATTGTAACCGATCATATATCCATTGGGGATTATGTGCTGACAGGAGGAGAACTGCCGGCTATGGTGGTGGTTGACGCTGTTTCCCGTATGGTGCCGGGAGTTTTGGGGAATGAGGAGTCTGGAATGAAGGAGTCTTTTGAAGGGAACCTATTGGAGTATCCTCAATATTCCAGGCCGGAAGAATGGAATGGAAAAAAGGTCCCCTTTGTTTTGCTGTCAGGACATCACAAAAATATTGAAACCTGGCGCAGACAGCAGTCTATCCTTCTCACAAAGGAGCGGCGGCCGGATCTTTTGGAGAAGGCAGAATTGACAGAGAGAGAATGGAAATGGCTGAATGAGATTTGACGATAGAAGAAAGGAAATATAGATGGATTGCGAAAACAGCAAATATGGAAAAATTGCAGAAGAAAATTTTCTAAAAGGATATAATTGTACCCAGGCAGTATTTCTGGCCTTTTCAGATCTGCATGGGATAGATGAAAAGACAGCGGCAAGGCTCAGCTCCTCTTTCGGCGGAGGAATGGGCCGGCTGCGGGAAGTCTGCGGAACGGTCAGCGGAATGTTTTTGACAGCCGGAATCTTATATGGTTATGAGGAACCAGAGGATTTTCAGGGAAAGAAAGAACATTATGAGAGAGTCCAGAAATTGGCAAAAGCATTTGAAGCAGAAAATGGTTCCATTGTCTGCCGGGAATTGCTGGGATTAAATCAGAAAAGAGAGGAACCTGTTCCAGAGCAGCGGACAGAAGGATACTACAAAAAGCGTCCCTGCGCAAAATTAGTGGGAATGGCGGCGGCGATTATGGAAGAATATATTCAGGAGCATCCACTGTAGGAGCAGATTCAGATGCGGCATTCGCAAGCAGGAAGGATACTAGTTCAGGCGCGCCATTTGCAAAGGCGCCTTCGGTGCTTTCCCGCAAGCGAGGTATGGCAGAGCATACCTCACGTGCTAACTTTGCTTATAAAGAGGCGCTCATTCCAGACATAGATAACAATAACTTTAGCCATGCGAGCATGTCACAGTTATTGTCATTATGTCTGGCTGAACTGGTAATTTAAAATCTAAACTTTTTATAAAATATGAAAATGTATATTGACAAAGAAAAAGCAGAGTGCTAAATTAGGTACATAAGTAATTAGCACTCGATATAAATGAGTGCTAATAACCCAAAAAGATAAAACATAGAATAGAAAAGATCACTCAATAAGGAGGAATTGCAATGAAATTAGTACCATTAGGCGACAGAGTTGTATTAAAGCAGTTTGAGGCAGAAGAGACCACAAAGTCCGGCATTATCTTAGCAGGAAGCGCACAGGAGAAGCCCCAGGAAGCAGAAGTGGTAGCTGTGGGCCCAGGTGGAAATGTAGATGGAAAAGAAGTGACCATGCATGTGAAAGAAGGAGATAAGGTGATCTACTCCAAATATGCAGGCAATGAAGTGAAAATTGACGGAGAAGAATACATTATTGTAAAACAAAATGATATTCTTGCAGTAGTAGCTGAATAGAATCTGGCAGACTGAAAGTATAAAGCAACCAGAAAATCAATGAGAGATCAAGAAGAAGGAGACGAACGATCATGGCAAAAGAATTGAAATATGGCGCAGAAGCCAGAACAGTGTTAGAAGCTGGCGTAGATAAGTTGGCAAATACAGTAAGAGTGACCTTAGGACCCAAGGGAAGAAACGTAGTGTTGGATAAATCTTTTGGCGCTCCATTGATCACAAATGACGGTGTGACCATTGCCAAAGAAATCGAGTTGGAAGATGCTTTTGAAAATATGGGCGCACAGCTTGTAAAGGAAGTGGCAACCAAGACAAATGATGTGGCAGGAGATGGAACCACCACAGCTACTGTGTTGGCACAGGCAATGATCAAAGAGGGCATGAAGAATTTAGAAGCAGGTGCGAATCCCATTGTATTGAGACGAGGCATGAAGAAGGCGACAGACAAAGCAGTGGAAGCTATTGCAGCTATGAGCCAGAAAGTAAACGGAAAAGATCAGATTGCAAAGGTAGCGGCAATTTCTGCTGGCGATGAAGAAGTTGGAAATCTGGTAGCAGATGCCATGGAGAAAGTTTCGAATGATGGCGTTATTACAATTGAAGAGTCTAAGACCATGCAGACAGAATTGGATCTGGTAGAAGGTATGCAGTTTGACCGCGGATATATCTCTGCTTACATGGCAACTGATATGGATAAAATGGAAGCAGTGCTGGATGATCCCTATATTCTGATCACAGATAAAAAGATCAGCAATATCCAGGAGATTCTTCCGCTGTTAGAGCAGGTGGTACAGTCTGGAGCAAGACTTTTGATTATTGCAGAGGATATCGAAGGAGAGGCCCTCACTACTCTGATCGTAAATAAACTCCGGGGAACCTTTAACGTAGTGGCAGTAAAGGCGCCTGGATATGGCGACAGAAGAAAAGCTATGCTGGAAGATATTGCAATCTTAACAGGCGGACAGGTAATCTCTGAAGAAGTAGGTTTAGAATTGAAAGAGACCACAATGGATCAGCTGGGACGTGCAAAATCTGTGAAAGTTCAGAAAGAAAATACCATCATTGTAGATGGCGAAGGAGATAAAGACGCAATTTCCGCAAGAGTTGCTCAGATCCGTGCACAGATTGAGGAGACCACTTCTGAATTCGACAAAGAAAAATTACAGGAAAGACTTGCAAAACTGGCAGGCGGCGTAGCAGTGATTCGCGTAGGCGCTGCAACTGAGACTGAGATGAAAGAAAGCAAACTTCGTATGGAAGACGCTCTGAACGCAACAAGAGCTGCTGTAGAAGAAGGAATCATTGCAGGCGGCGGTTCCGCTTACATTCACGCAGCAAAAGAGATTGCAGCATTGGCAGAGACCATGGAAGGCGATGAGAAGACAGGAGCAAAAGTAATCCTGAAAGCATTGGAATCTCCGCTGTTCTATATTGCAGCAAATGCAGGATTAGAAGGCGCTGTAATTATCAATAAAGTAAAAGAATCTGATCCAGGCGTTGGATTTGACGCAGCAAAAGAGGAATATGTAGATATGGTGGAAGCAGGTATTCTGGACCCAGTAAAAGTAACCAGAAGCGCATTGCAGAATGCAACCTCCGTAGCGTCTACCTTCCTGACTACAGAATCTGTAGTGGCTAATATCAAAGAAGATATGCCTGCAATGCCGGCAGGAGGCGCAGGTGGAATGGGAATGATGTAATTCCCCGATAAGAATATAAAAATCTGCGATCTGGCAGAATAGGAAAATAAGACTATTAGAAAAGATAGGGACTGTAGAGGCCGAAAGCTTTTACAGTTCCTGTTTTTGCCATAATAGGAAATTACATGAGAGTTTTGGCCTTGTAATGAGAATTCTTTTTCTATACGGTAGATTTGTTTATTGACAGTCTGGCGATTATACCATAAAATTAAAAGATAGGAAATAAAATGATAGAGGAGAAGAGGAACAAGTGAACAGTCAACTGATCAGAAAATATGAATCGATGGGATTTGACAAAGGACAGATGGAAGAAATCCGGCAGGGCTTGGAAAAAGGACTGGATGTGTCTTGGTATACTTCGGTGAATTATGATTGGTTTCAGATGGATGAGATAAAAAAAGGACTGGAACGGGGGCTGGACGTAGCAGTTTATGCCAAGCCGGAGATCTCCTATGACCGAATGCGCCAGATCCGCAAAGGATTAAAAGAGGGAATAGATTTGTCTAGACACCAGGAGTTAGAAGCAGGCTATCTGCGTCAAATCCGCAAGGCAAAACAGAGACATGTGGATATTTTTTCTTATATTGAAGAAGGGTATGAACCAGATCAGTTAGAAGAAATTCGACTGGGACTGGAACATAAGGCGGATCTCACGCCTTATTTGATCAAGGAATTTCTGGGGGAGTCCCTGAGAGAAATCCGGCTGGGATTGGAAGAAGGGTTGGACGTATCAATTTATGCTAAAATCCATTTTGGATGGCAGCAGATGCGGGAGATTCGTCTGGGATTGGAACGTCGTGTGAATGTGTCAATTTATGCCAAGGAATTGTACCGCTGGCAGCAAATGCGGGAGATTCGTTTGGGATTGGAAGAAGGACTGGATGTGTCTGCTTATCAAAGTCTGATGTATTCTGCCAGAGAGATGCAGCAGATGAGGCTGAAGTTAAGGGAGCAGGCAGACGATCAGCCCAGAATAGAAGACCTCCAGATGGAAATGCTGGAAAAGCAGGCGAAAGAGGCGTCAGAATGTGTGGTGACAGTCAGTCAGGACAAAATGGAGGTATACGTTACCTTAGAAAAGGGAGCGTCCAAAAGTAAGAATGAGATTATGCGTCTGCTGGCGAAAGAGAATGTTGTATTTGGAATCCGGCAGGATAATATAGAGAAGTATCTGAAAGAGGCTGAACAGGGAACCAGCCGTTTTTTGGCAGCGGAAGGCGTGCGGCCAGAACGAGGAAGAGATGGATATTATGAATTTTTCTTCCGAACAGGTATTCCTCAGATTCCGGCTATACGAAAAGATGGGTCCATTGATTACCAAAATACGGTATATTTTGAACAGGTAAAAGCCGGACAGGTGATTGCAGTGTATCATGAAGCCCAGCCGGGAATCGGAGGAAGAACAGTGGAAGGTACGGAACTTCCAGCCCAGGGCGGACAGGAAAAACGTATGTTGAAAGGGAGAGGATTTCTTCTTTCTCAGGATAAGAAAACCTATATTGCGCGGGAATCCGGCAAGATTGAATTGAAAAATAATGAAATCACGATTCAACCCCTTTTGGTGGTGAATGAGGTGACTATATCCACAGGAAATCTTCGATTTAACGGAAGTATTTGGGTCAGAGGAAATGTGGGAAGCGGCGTGGTGATTCAGGCCAAGGACGAATTGATTGTGGAAGGAAATGTAGAATCTGCACATTTACAGAGTGGAAAGCGGGTTGTCATTAAGAATGGCGTGTCTGGCGGCGGCCTGGCAGTGATAGAGTCCGGCAGCGATATTCACGGAAAGTTTTTTGAAGGAGCTTCGTTGACAGCCAATGAAGGAATCTATGCAAATTATGTGATGAACAGCAATATGGTTGCAGGGAAAGAGATTGTTATTTCTGGAAATAAAGGAGCCATCATCGGAGGAAATACAGCGGCGGTAAACGGAGTGAAAGCTCATCACATCGGAAACCGGGCAGGCCTGATGACCAATATTTTTCTTGGTGTCAGCAAGGCTATGATTGAGAAAGAGGAAGAAGAGGAAATAAAACTGAAAAAGCTTCAGTCAGAATTAGTCATATTTGAGGAAGCTTATAAAAAACTCCAGAAACAGTATCCGCCGGAAGTGCGGAATGAGATGGATCTGTATCTGAAAGTGGAGCAGGCAACTTATATCAAGCGAAAACAGATGGAGCAGCAGGTGGAGAAGACAAGAGAACTGGAGGACAAGAGAAGTAAGGCGAATGAAGCGAAATTGATGGTATATGGTACTCTGAATGCCGGAACTGTGGTGCAGATGAATGGAATGCAGTGGACTTCAGCCAATTCTGTTAAAAATGTCACAGTGCGTTTATCTCACAAAGAAATAAGCGTATTTCGGAATTAAGGAGGAGCAGGTATGAATCGTCATAAAATATTAGTCGTAGATGATATGGAAAGCAACCGTATGATCTTGGCAGAGATTTTTCGTAAAGATTATCAGATACTGGAAGCGGCAGGCACCAAAAGCGCTTTACAGATATTAGAACAGGAGCTTGATGAAATAGCCATTGTACTGTTAGACTGGCATTTGTCTGACGAGGACGGAGGCAAAGTACTGGAAGTGATGAAACAGAAAGGCTGGATGAATCAGATTCCAGTGCTGGTAGTCACTGCAGAGCAATCTATCGAGACGGAGAAGAAATGTATCGGAATGGGAGCTTCTGACATGATACGGAAGCCTTTTGATCGGGATGTGATCAGAAAACGTGTAGATAATAATATTTTATTGTACCAGCATAAGAATCATATGGAAGAAAAGGTACAGGAGCAGAATCAACTTTTGCGAAAACAGTATACGGTGATGAAGCTTCAGGCGGAAAAACTGAAAAAGTCCAGTCAGAAAATGATTGACATTGTGTGTAATATTCTGGAACATTATTATCCGGAATTTGAGGATAATACACAGACGGTAAGAGAGATCAGCAGGATTATCGGCAGGAAAGTACAGGCCCATTATCCAGAATATAAATTGACGGATGAGGATGTAGAAGCTATTGCAGAACTGTCATCCTTACGCGATATTGGGAAACTTTTGATCTCAGATCATGTGCTCTTCAAGCCGGCAAAGCTTACGAAAGAAGAGAATGAGTATATGAAATCTCACACCACCAAAGGATGTGAGATCATGAAAATGATGAAAGATATCCAGACATTGGATTACCATAAAAAAAGTATGGAAATTTGCCGTTACCACCATGAACGTTATGATGGAAAAGGATATCCAGAAGGGCTGAAAGGAGATGAGATACCGATTTCTGCCCAGATTGTATCAGTGGTGGACGCCTACCATGCACTGGTCAATGAACGTATATACAAACGTTCTTATTCAAAAGAAGAGGCATATTATATGATCCTAGGCGGAGACTGCGGAATATTTTCACCTAAAATTATGGAATGTTTCCGTATGTCCAGAAAGGAAATTGAGACAATCGATACAGAGGAAAGGAAGGAACCAGTATGAATCAGGAAATAAAAGAACAATTAAGTGCAGCAGGTATGAATGTAGAAGGGGCGTTAGAACGTCTCATGAACAATGAAATGTTGTTAGAACGACTATTAATTAAATTTAAGGCAGATACTAATTTTGCAGGATTGGAAAAAGCCTTGGGTGAAAATAAATATGAAGAAGCCTTTCATTTTGCCCATACGCTGAAGGGAGTAGCCGGCAATCTTGGCATGGAGAAATTGATGGACGCTGACAGCCTGGTGGTTGAGAGACTCCGCAGACAGGATTATGAGGGAATGGAGGCAGATATGGCAGCGCTTCAGGAGGCATATACACAGATAATGGAGATTCTTCAGAAAATTGGGTAGAAGAGTAGGCGCCAGGATTTTACCAGAATAAAATGTAATAGAAAATAGCCAAAGGAGGACTTACTCAGGTGGGAAAGATTGCAGTTGTAACAGACAGTAACAGCGGGATTACCCAGGAACAAGCAAAGGAATATGGTATTAATGTACTTCCTATGCCCTTTTTTATCAATGAGGAGACGTATTTTGAAGATATTGATCTGACACAGGAAGAATTTTATGAAAAATTAGAGGAGAATGCGGAGATTTCTACCTCTATGCCGGCGGTTGGCTCCGTTACGGAATTGTGGGATGATCTATTGAGAGAATACGATGAGATCGTTTATATTCCCATGTCCAGCGGATTGAGCAGTTCCTGCGAGACTGCTATGGCAATGGCGCAGGATTATGAAGAGAAAGTTCAGGTAGTAAATAACCAGCGGATTTCCGTAACCCAGAAACAGTCGGTATTAGATGCTATAGAATTGGTGAAAGCCAAAAAAGGTGCAAAAGAGATTAAAGATTATCTAGAAGAAACAAAATATGATTCCAGTATCTATATTATGGTAGATACGCTGCATTATCTGAAAAAAGGCGGAAGAATCACACCTGCAGCGGCTGCTCTTGGAACTTTGCTGAAATTGAAACCAGTTCTGCAGATTCAAGGGGAGAAATTAGATGCTTTTGCAAAAGCACGAACCATAAAACAGGCAAAAAATATTATGATAGAAGCGGTCAAAAATGATTTTGCAAAACGTTTTGAAGATGAATCGGGAGAGAATATGCATCTTTATATTGCCTATACAAAGGATAGAGAGACAGCTTTGGAATTTCAGCAGCAAGTACAGGAGGCCTTTCCGAAGTCAGAGATTTCTATGGTAGATCCATTGTCTTTAAGTGTAGCATGCCATATAGGACCGGGTTCTTTGGCGCTGGCCTGCGCAAAAAAGCTTGCACTATAATACAGGTGTGTAAAGTAACTGGGCGTTGATTGACTCACAAAGGAGGAGGAAGAGAGTGAAAAAGCGTATAGGAACCAAGATAATAATGATGATCGGGCTCTTATCTATAATCTTTATTTTGTTCGGCCTGGCAAATGTGGCGGCATTATCAGAGATTGGGAGAAGGAGCAAAGAGATCACGGATACGTATCTGGAATTAGAGAAGCAGCAGGGGGAATTGTCTGCTCAGGTGCAGGAATTATGGCTTTATGAAGATATTGAGGACATTCAGGCAGTTGGGATAGAAGCGCTGGAAAAAAAGGTGGCAGCTATCCAGGAAAAAATGGATACCGTGAATAAATTGTGTCAGAAATCCAAAGACAAAGGTTTGATCAATAGTTATGGAACTTATCAGGAACAGATGGAAGATTTTCTGAGTCTGGGAATGCAGATTGCAGCTGCGGCAGTATCAGGCGAGATAGAGGAACTGCCTGGGCTGTTGGGAGAAAGAGAGCAGTTGATCTCAGATTTAGAGGAGAGCAAAATTGCTTACAGCGAATCCTTAGAAAATAAGGTACAGTATGTTTCAGATAAAATTGACATAAAAATATCAGGAACCCATACTTTTAATATGGCGGCAATTCTGGTATTTTTAGTGCTGGCTGCAGGTGTTATGTGGATCGTTATTAAAACCGTTGCAGCTCCGGCTAAAAACGCCAGCGGACACTTAAATGAAATTGTAGAAAAGCTTCAGAAAAATGAAGGCGACCTAACCGAACGTATTGAAGTAAGCACAGAGGACGAAGTGGGACAACTTGTAAGCGGTGTCAATGGATTTATGGATCAGCTTCAGTCTGTAATGCAGAAACTGAGAGAGCATTCTCAGCAGATGTTAGATTCCGTGGATCATATCAACAGCCGGGTGAATTCATCCAATGAGAACGTAACGAATGTATCAGCTTCCATGGAGCAGCTTGCAGCTAGTATGGAAGAGGTATCTGCCACTTTAGAGCAGATCGCAGATGGAAGTAATGGTATTTATGAAAAAGTAAAATCTATGGCAGACCGGGCAGAAAACGGAGCTGATCTGGTAGAAAAGATCAAAGACCGGGCCCAGGATGTGAGAAAGAGTACTGTGGAGAACAAGACAGCGGTCAATAAGATGCTGGTAGCCATCCGAAGTACCTTGGAAGAGGCAGTGTCAGAGAGCCGGAGTGTAGAACGAATCAATGAATTGACAGGAGATATTCTGGATATTACCAGTCAGACCAATCTGCTGGCATTAAACGCATCTATTGAGGCTGCCCGTGCAGGAGATGCAGGAAAAGGATTTGCAGTGGTGGCAGACGAGATTCGTGTCTTGGCAGATAACAGCAGAGATACTGCAAATAATATTCAGGATATCAGTCATTTGGTAACCTCTGCGGTAGAGAAATTGGCGCAGAATGCAGAAGATATGCTGAAATTTATTGATGAGAATGTTTTGAAAGATTATGACGGATTTGTGGAAGTTGCCAATTTCTATCAGAAAGATGCAGAAAGTGTTAATGAGATGGTAACAGAATTTGCAGACAGAACTTCTGAGGCAGAAGAGATCATGGAACGGATCAATACAGGAATCAACAATATTTCTGTCACTGTGGATGAAAGTGCGAAGGGCGTTACCAATGCAGCAGAGAGCGCAGGCAGCCTGGTAGAGGCTATGGCCCATATTCAGCAGGAGGCGGAGAACAATCAGAGTATTTCAAGAGAACTTCGCAGTGAAGTAGAGAGATTTAAAAAAGTATAGACCATGTACGAAACCCCTTCCATTAGGAAGGGGTTTTGCTTTGCAGTGGAAATTTTCGTTCCATTTTCCGTTTCCATAATAGATAAGTGATCAGCAGAGGAATACCGGCTCCCACCCAGGCGGCTGGGCTGGTATAACATACCGCTGCATAACCGAAGGGCTCTAAACAAAGTGCAACGATCAAAAACCGGCAGATCAATTCTAAAATACCGCTCATGACAGGAACGAGAGTCTGGTCTAAGCCCTGCAGCGCGCTGCGGTACAAAAAGATCATGGCAAGAGGAATCAAAAACCAGGAAATAGTATTTAAGTAAGCCGTTGCATAGGACAGCACTGTAGGAGAGGGATTTTTCAAAAACAGGCATACAATGTATTTTCCCAATCCGGCAGTGATGATAACGCCAAACAGAGAGATGGCGATGACGATCAGAAACGCCTTTCTCATGCCGTCAAAAATGCGGTCGTATTTTCCTGCACCTAGGTTTTGTCCGCAGTAGGTGGACATGGTGGTTCCTAAGGTAGGCATAGTCTGGGTGGCAAGGGCTTCCACTTTAGAAGCGGCGGTGAAAGAGGCCACCACACTAGAACCAAAGACATTGACAGCCCCCTGCAGAAGCATAACGCCTACAGCAGTGACAGAATAGTTGATGGACATAGGAATGCCGATGGACAACAGATCCCAGGCGCTTTTCCAATCCCAGTAAAAATCTTTTTTCCGCAGTTTCAGCAGATCAAATTTTGTAAACATATAGATAAAACACAACAGCGCAGAAAGTCCCTGGGCGATTACCGTTGCATAGGCGGCCCCCTCCGGTCCAGAGTGAAGAACCACGATAAAGAATAAGTCTAAAAGAATATTCAAGATAGAGGCCAGTACCAGAAAATATAAAGGCGTTTTACTGTCTCCCACACCTCTTAAGATGGAGGCGGTGATGTTGAAAGCCATGGTTGCCAGGATGCCGGCATAAATAATGGTGATATAATGATTGGCCATGTCCAGGATATTTTCCGGTGTTTTCATAAACAATAATAGATTTCTGGACTCTGTGATGGTAAATGCAGTGATGGCCAGAGAGACCACAAGTCCTAAAATGAGAGAGACTGCAACATAGTGTTTCAGGCGGTCATCATCCTTTGCTCCAAAAGCGTGGGAGATGAGAACTCCGAATCCCTGAGCAATCCCCATGGCGAATCCCAGAACCAGAAACATAATGGAACCAGTGGAGCCCACAGCCGCAAGGGCGTCTTCTCCTAGAAACTGTCCCACAATCACAGCATCCGCCATGTTATAAAATTGTTGAAATAAATTTCCCAACAAAACGGGAATGGAAAAGAAAATAATGATTTTCCATGGATTTCCCTGTGTCATATCTTTTGCCATAATAAAATCTCCTTTCAAGTCCTCTGTCCAGAGACAGAGATTATGGAATGCGGGGCAGATTCCAACGATAGTGAGCCGCCAGAATTCGAATCACTACAACAGTGGTGGAACTGATCAGCATAGCGGCAATTTCCGGTAAGTATTGGAGCAGAAAAATGTAGAGAAAGGCTCCCAGCAGGGCCGCGCAGGCATATACGTGTTTGACAAAGACAAAAGGGGTAGTTCCGGCCATAATATCCCGCAGCATACCGCCTCCAATTCCAGTGACTACACCTACAAAAATCAGAAGAAATAAGTTCTGTTCATGTCCTTGCTCCAATTCCATAGCAGTGCGGATTCCCATAACTGTAAAAATGCCAAGTCCTACCGCGTCCAATGTACTCATAAGACGTTCATAATACTCCAGAAAAGCGCTCTCTAATATTTCCTGTTTCAGATAGCACAGAAGAAACAGCAGGCAGGAAGTTGCAATGGCAGTTCCCACATAAGAAAAGTTCTGGAACATTTTGGGAGGGTGAATGCCCAGAAGAAGATCCCGGATGCATCCGCCGCCTACAGCGGTGGTGATTCCCAGTACGTTGATTCCAAAAATGTCCATATTTTTTCGAATGCCCATCATAGCCCCAGAGGAGGCAAAAGCGATGGTCCCAATGATTTCCAGAAGGAAGATAAAAAGTTCAGAGTAAGACATAGTAATTCTCCTGTTTTCTTCTCGATATCTTAGCTAGGATAAAATAATTATAAATTTCTCATAAGCGAAAAAGAAGCCGGTAATCAGATTACCGACACCGCCTATTATACAGAAGAAATATTAAAAATACAATGGGAAAATAAAAATTTTGGAAAATCCGGTGCAGGGGAGGGGAAAGTGTGATACACTTGATCTGAAATAATTTGATTATAATTCCGCCAGTTGATTTTGAAAGTATTGTTCCAATAGAGGCAGAGATTATGTTAGATATTAATTTAGAATATTATAAAATCTTTTATTATGTAGGAAAATTAAAAAATATTACGCTGGCAGCCGAAGAACTTTCTGTCTCTCAGCCGGCAGTGAGCCAGGCCCTCAGACATTTGGAGGAGGCGTTGGGAAGTCCTTTGTTCGTCCGAACTTCCAAGGGAGTCCGGTTTACCCCGGAAGGGGAGATGATGTATTCCTTTGTGCAGCGGGGCTATGAGTATATCTGTCAGGGAGAACGAAAGTTCAAAGAGATGCTGGATCTGGAAAATGGAGAGATTCGAATTGGGGCCAGTGACATGACCCTGCAGTTTTATCTCTTAGAAGTATTGGAGCAGTTTCATGAGAGTTATCCAGGGATCAAAGTGGCAGTGACCAATGCGCCTACCCCGGAGACTTTAAGACATCTTCAGGATGGACAGATTGATTTCGGCGTAGTGAGTACTCCCATACAGCTTCGGCATGGCTGGGAGATGAAAAGAGTGCGCAAGGTGGAAGACGTCTTTGTGGCAGGAAAGAAGTTTCAATATTTAAAGGGACAGATTTTAAGCTATCATCAGTTAGAATCTCTTCCTATCTTATGTTTGGAAAAAAATACCTCCACC
Source organism: Lachnospiraceae bacterium (assembly GCA_022792535.1). GTDB lineage: Bacteria > Bacillota > Clostridia > Lachnospirales > Lachnospiraceae > Petralouisia. Next base: position 28,465 of record JAAWBG010000057.1, on the reverse strand, counting down.
CGCAATTATGTGGATGATTTTTTAGAAAAAAATAATGTGGTGCTCCGGCCGGAATTTGAATTGGCGAACAGCAATATGCTGATTCAGTTTGCACGAAAGGGACTGGGGATTGCCAGTGTGGTCCGAGATTTTACAGAAGAATTTTTGGAAAAAGAAGAGTTGTTTCTGCTGGAATTTGACCAGAAAATACCGAAAAGAGAATTTTGCGTGGTGACAGACCAGCGGATTCCAGTTTCTGCAGCAGCGGGAAAGCTGCTGAAAATGATAGAAAATATATAAGTATTACTTATGACAATTATAATAAACATTGATTTTACTTATAGAAGAAAATCGCTTATACTAGAACATGGTGATGTCAGGCCTTTTGATTTGACATGACGTAACGTAACAGAAAAATCATTTACAGAGAATATAAAGGAGGAGCTTTTCATGGTAAATGCAATTGTGGGAGCGAACTGGGGAGATGAAGGAAAAGGAAAGATCACCGATATGATGGCGCGGGAAGCAGATATTATTGTGCGTTTCCAGGGCGGGGCAAACGCTGGCCATACCATAGTCAATGATTATGGCAAGTTTGCACTTCACACCCTTCCAAGCGGAGTGTTTTATGATCATACCACCAGCATTATTGGAAATGGAGTGGCTTTGAATATTCCAGTTCTCTTTGAGGAGGTTCAGTCTATCGTAGACCGGGGGGTGCCGAAACCTAAGATTTTGGTATCAGATCGGGCCCAGATCGTTATGTCCTATCATATTTTGTTTGATCAGTATGAGGAGGAACGGTTGGGTGGAAAATCTTTTGGTTCTACCAAATCAGGAATTGCTCCTTTTTATTCCGATAAATATGCAAAAATCGGTTTCCAGGTCAGCGAGCTGTTTGACGAAGAAGCGTTAAAAGAGAAAACAGAACGTATCTGCGAGACAAAAAATATATTGTTGGAACATTTGTATCATAAACCATTGCTGAAGCCGGAGGACCTGCAGAAAGAACTGAAGGAGTATCGGGAAATGGTAGAACCTTATGTGCGGGATACCTCTGCATATCTGTGGGAGGCCATAAAAGCAGGGAAAAATATTTTGCTGGAAGGACAGTTAGGCTCCCTGAAAGATCCAGATCATGGAATCTATCCTATGGTGACCTCTTCTTCCACATTGGCGGCTTACGGGGCGATTGGAGCAGGAGTTCCCCCCTATGAAATCAAGAAAATCATTACGGTATGTAAGGCATATTCTTCTGCAGTAGGAGCAGGAGCCTTTGTCAGCGAGATCTTCGGAGAAGAGGCGGATGAGCTGAGACGCAGAGGCGGAGATGGAGGAGAATACGGAGCGACCACTGGCAGACCCAGACGTATGGGATGGTTTGACGTGGTGGCGAGCAAATATGGATGCCGCATTCAGGGAACTACAGATGTGGCCTTTACCGTGCTGGATGTGCTTGGATACTTAGATGAGATTCCAGTATGTACTGGGTATGAGATTGACGGAGAAGTTACCACAGAATTTCCGGCTACCGTAAAATTAGAGAAGGCAAAGCCAGTTCTGGAAGTACTTCCAGGATGGAAATGCGACATTCGCGGTATCCGTAAATATGAAGAACTGCCGGACAACTGCAGAAAGTATATTGAATTTGTGGAAGAAAAGATTGGATTTCCAATTACCATGATTTCCAATGGACCAGGCAGGGATGATATCATTTATCGAAATGGAAAATAGGAAGACAAACATGATAAAAAATATAGTATTTGATGTGGGAAAAGTGCTGGTAGATTTTAATTGGCAGGGTTTTTTGAATTCATTGGAGCTTACCCCGGAAATCTATGAAAAAGTGGCCGATGCCACGGTACGGTCTGAGCTGTGGAATGAATTTGACCGTAGTAAAATGTCAGATGAAGAAATACTACAGGGATTTTTGGAAAAGGCGCCAGGCTGTGAGGGAGAAATGATGCGTTTCTGGAATAATCTGGGAAACAGTATCGTGCGTTATGATTATACGCTTTCCTGGATTGAAAGCCTTAAGAAAGCGGGGTATCAGATTTACTTGCTCTCTAATTATCCAAGGAGGCTGTATTCTCAGAGTATTCATGAGCTTTCCTTTGTGGAAAAGGTGGACGGAGCGATTTTTTCTTATGAAGTCCAGGCTACCAAGCCAGAGCCAGAGATCTATCAGGCATTGTTAAAAAAATATCAGTTAGATCCTACGGAATGTGTATTTCTAGACGATAACCGCAGGAATATTATTGCAGCAAATGAGTTAGGAATGGCGACGATACATTTTCACACTAAGTCTCAGGCAGAGGAAGAATTGCGGAGTTTAGGAGTGAAATGTTAATTAGGAATCATTAATGTGAAAGAAAAAAGGCAGGTGAGGGAATCATCTGCCTTTTTTCTTCTCTTATAGGAAATTCCTTCGGATTTCCTATAAGAGAAAATAATATGCGCACTCGTGCAAAAGGAATATGTCGCTGATACGGGAATAACCAAATTTGTTTTGGAGATAATTTAAAAATAGATAGAATAATAAAAAATTCACAGCAAAATTAATAACAAAAATGCAACATTTCTTACAAAAATGTTGCATTTTTATTTGTTACACTTTCTATATCGGAATCAGTCTAAAAAACTTTAGACTTTTTTTCATGTTTTTTAAAAACTTTTTAAAAGTCAATTCTCATAAAAATAGAATCTCGTTCATCTTGATCAATTCCAAGATACTTTTTTGTTACGCGGTAAGAAGAATGATTGAAAATATCCATGAGAAGGGCAGGGGGAACCCCTTGTTTCCAGGCATGATAGCCAAAGGTCTTGCGAAGAGAATGGCAGCTGATGTGAGACTGATGCAGCGTCTCTTCCGCTGCCCGTTTCATAATGCGGAATGCCTGAGAGCGGCTTAATGGCGTGGTGTAATCGGTGGTTTTCGTAAAAATATAGTCTTGAGGAAGAGGCGCGCGTGTTTTCATATAAAGCGCTAACGTTTCTGTCAGATGCTGATTCAGCGCAATAATATTCTGTTTTCCTGTCTTTCCTTCTCGGATAAATAAATGTTCCCGAAAACAATTTTGCTTGAAATCATACACGTCTTCCCAATTTAGATTCAAAATATCGCTGATGCGAAGCGCGGTATTCAGGCCGAATACCGTCAATGTGTAATTTCTAAGGTTTGGATGAAGATCCTGATAATAATTCAAAAATTTCTTTAGTTCGTCTTTTTCCCGAATCGGTTGCGTAGTTCCCATGTTTCGTTCCTCCGTATCACTGTTCTGCAACATTTTTGTAAGAAATGTTGTAAAAGTTTTAATCAATCTTTCCTTTTGCAAAGCTTAGGATCTGGAAAATTTTTACAGTAACAGATTTTTATTATACCAGATTTTTACAAAAGGGCGGTACGGGGATTCCGGAAAGAAGAACAGGAGGTTTGTGATGCTTAAATTATCGGTAAAGCCAGGAGAATATGTTTTGATCGGCAATGACATCAAGGTCGTATTTACTGGGGGCAGCTCTCATAATCTGCGGATTCTGGTGGATGCGCCAAAGTCTTATAACATAGTCCGAAGCCAGGCTTTGGAGCGTTATGGAATGGCGGCAGATCCAGGCAATGAGGTCAGACACTACAAAGACAGGGAACTTTCGCCGGAGGCAAAAGAGAAGATACGTGCAATTCTTATGGCAGAGCGGAAGAAAGCCCGCCGAGAGGAACAGGCAGCACAGGAGAAGTAAGGTAATAACGCAGAGGAGTTTGAAATTCTGCTTATTATATTGCAGCACATATGCACGCAAACGGATTTGCGGCATTCAAAAACAAGGAGGAAAAATTATGGCAATGGTAGTACAACACAACTTAACAGCAATGAACTCTAACAGAATGTTAGGAATCACCACAGGCGCTCAGGCAAAATCATCTGAAAAATTATCTTCTGGTTATCGGATTAACCGTGCGGCAGACGATGCGGCAGGTCTGACAATTTCAGAAAAAATGAGAAAACAGATCCGCGGATTAGATCGTGCTTCCACCAATGCAGAAGACGGAGTTTCCGCAGTGCAGACTGCAGAAGGCGCTTTGACAGAAGTACATTCCATGCTGCAGCGTATGAATGAACTGGCGACACAGGCTGCCAATGGAACAAACTCTGAATCCGATCGTGATGCAATCCAGGCAGAGATTGATCAGCTGACTACAGAAATTGACCGTGTGGCTGAGACCACAAAATTCAATGAGATTTATCTGCTGAAAGGCGATAAGGGCGGCGCTACAAAAACCCAGACGGTTGCAGCACATGATGCAGGCATTAAGGGAACGCTTGCAGACAAAGGCGGCGGAACTTCTACCTTTGAACTGGAAAAAGCCTTGGAAAATGGCGACAAGGTTACAATCGGCGGAAAAGAGTATACCATCGGAACATCTGAAAATCATCTGGAAGCTGGAGAATTGAATACTTCTACAGATGGGTATAAAGTGGCTACAGATGCACTTTTTAAAACAACTACTTTAAATGCAGGCGACAGTGTAACATTTGGTGGAAATACTTATACTTTAACGGATAAAATTGCTGCCAGTGATATCAATTGGGCGACTGGTGATGAAGTCAAGATTGGAGAAAAAGTATATAAGGTAGCTGCCGCTACAAATACAGCTAATGATGAATATACGGTAGGTGACCTGCAAAAAGTAATTGATTCTGCATTGGCTGATGGAAAACAAGTTACAAGTAGTAAATTCCATACAGATGTTACAGACAAAGCGTCTGCTAATCCAGCAGATACAGCAATTACTACTTCAACAATCATCGTAGCTTCTTTGGAAAAAGGAGAGATAAGCTCTGCTCAGTTGAAAAATAAAGACTCAGAAACACTTGCTAAGGCTGGGGCAAACACAGGGGGCACTACAGGTGCAGTTTTCTCTACAGGCGACAGCGTTACTATTGGCGGCGTTACCACAAAGGCGACAGCAGCTGATCCGGCAAGTGCGAAAGATATTTATGATGCAATTGATGCTTTAGCTGCTGGCGATACCGTAAAAGTGGGAACTGGCGTAGATGCAATCACCTATACAATTGCAGATGAAGCAGATGTGGATGAAGCGGCTTTTAAGCTGACAAAGGACGCCATATTAGCAAAAATCCATGATGGCGACACAGTTGATGTAAATGGTGGAGGAGCTAAAACCGTTATTGGCGATATCGCATTGCCAGAAAGCAATGAAAAAGTGATCAGTGCAAAACAGGCATATTCCATGATCACAGATGAATTGCAGAAAGCTTCCAGTATTGGAACAGACGTTGCAGCTACAGTAACAAACGACGGAGATGGAAAGTTCACAATCACACAGGGTACTGTTGAAGTAAAAGAATCCTTATCCTTCAATCTTCACGTGGGATCAGACGCAGATATGACCAACAAGATTACCGTTGACATTGACGCTATGGATGCGGCAGGACTTGGCGTGAAAGGTTTGAATGTATCAGATGACAGTGGAAATTCTGCAACTTATGCAATTGATGCCATTGCAGACGCTATTGCGAAAGTATCTGCACAGCGTTCCGCTCTTGGCGCAGTTCAGAACAGATTAGAGCACACCATTGCGAACCTGGATAACGTTGTTGAAAATACCACAGCGGCAGAATCCCGTATCCGTGATACCGATATGGCTTCCGAGATGGTGGAATACAGCAAAAACAATATTCTTGCACAGGCAGGTCAGTCTATGCTGGCACAGGCAAACCAGTCTACACAGGGAGTATTGTCACTGCTTCAGTAATCATATTTTATATGAATGGAAAGCAGGCCCTTCGGGGCCTGTTTTTCTGCCGTCTTATGAGAGAAAAATCTTAATAAACCGAATAAACCGCGAGAAGCTGCTCTGCCAATGAGGGCCTTCCTGTTAAGATCAGGTGGGCCGTCAATTATGTATTGCTCCAGATTCCTGTTCTAACTCTGCTTTGGCATGGCGGTGTCCATGGCTGTCTTTCGATACATAGTGATTATGTTCATGGATATGTACAATTGTATGGGCGTGGGGAACCCCGTCGTGGGTGTGGGTGAAAGTGTGTTGATGCTGGTGGGCATGACTGCGGATTATCGTATCGGTAATCACAAGTGCAGTACCTGCAGCCATAATGACCAGCGCTGCAAAATACATTTCAGATAATTGCTCCTGCAGAAGTACAAAGGAAAAGAATGCGCCTATAAAGGGGGCGGCTGCATAGTAAGCGCTTGTTTTGGCTGCGCCTAAAGTATTTTGGGCCCGGATATATAGGAAAATGCTGAGACCATATGCAAAAAATCCAAGGAGCAAAGCTGCTGTAAAACAGCCGGGCGATGGGATCTGTTCTCTGCGGACCAACGCGATGACAAAAGAGCCAAGGCCAGAGAAGATTCCTTTCAGGGTGACGATTTCATAAGTATTTTTAGAAGAGATATTTCTGGTACAATTGTTTTCAAATCCCCAGCACACAGCGGCCGCAAGAACAAAGAGAGAACCGTAGGAGAAGGTCAGACTTTCCGCTCCATCCAAAGACAGGAGCATGCTGGACAAGCTGATCAGTCCAATGGCAGTCCACAAACGTTTTGACACCGTTTCCTGAAATACAAAAAGTGCAATGACAGTGGTTGCTGCAATCTCAAAATTGCCAAGCAAAGACGCGCTGGCAGAAGAGCTATAAGTAATGCCGAACATCAAAAAGATGGGCGCCGCCATGTCAAGAACAATCATTCCCAGGACAAATGGCAGATCTTTTTGAGACAGCTTTTCAGACTGTTTTTGATGATTTCGGCGGAAAAAAGATAAGATCCCAATGCCGAGTCCAGCTCCAAGGTATAGAAGAGCCGCCATCATGGTTGGTTCCACAGATTGGAGTAAGAGTTTTGACAGAGGCACGTTGACAGCGTAGAATATCGCTGCCAAAAAGGCCAGTATAATTGCTTTTCTGGTTTTCAATGTGTTTCTCCTTAAATATTTAAGATAATAAAATTTATTCTTCCTGGATTCATTATAACATGGACCAGATAGTGGAAAAAGAAAAATTTCTTAGAATCTTTTACGGTATGCTGCAAAAATGTGCCGAAAGATGAAACCTTCGGTATTCATAGCGTCCAAATTGTTCCACACAATTCTGAAACAATTCAAAAAATCATGCTCATTCTGTACTGGAAATCAAAAATAAAAAAGGAAAATCATAGAATAAACATAGTAAGATTGTATGTATATCTCTAAAATTATAAGAAAATAACCTTATATTATCAGAATATAATAAAAAAAATAATAAACAATCTAATTATCAGACGATATAGAAGAAAAAAGAGGTTTACAAGAGAAGAAAAAGGGTGTATATTAATTTTAGCGTAACAATTTAGTATGGTAAAGCGCCCGTAGGGTTAGGGAAGATCAGGAAATAGCAGAAAGGGGTTGTCAGAGGATAAATGAAAGAGAATGAGAAAGAATGCGGCAGGGAGGATGAGAGAATGCAGGAGACAAAAAGAGTGCCAATGGGAATGTATGATCCCAAATTTGAACATGACAACTGCGGAATCGGCGCAGTGGTAAATATTAAGGGAGTGAAAACCCACCAGACGGTAGAAAATGCTTTGAAGATCGTGGAGAATCTGAAACACAGAGCAGGAAAAGATGCAGAGGGCAAGACAGGAGACGGTGTGGGAATCCTTCTGCAGATTTCTCATAAATTTTTTCAAAAGGCAGCTAAGGCGGCAGGTATTTCCATTGGAGAAGAGAGAGATTATGGAATTGGCATGTTTTTCTTTTCCCAGGATGAATTAAAGCGCAACCAGGCCAAAAAGATGTTTGAAGTGATTTTGAAAAAAGAAGGCATGGAATTTTTGGGATGGCGGGAAGTACCTATTGATCCTGGCAAACTGGGACAGAAGGCAGTGAACTGTATGCCTTATATTATGCAAGGGTTTGTAAAGCGTCCCAAAGGAGTGGAACAGGGGCTGGATTTTGACCGAAAATTATATGTGGCAAGAAGGGTTTTTGAACAGTCCAATGATGATACTTATGTGGTTTCCCTGTCCAGCCGGACGATTGTATACAAAGGAATGTTTCTGGTAGAACAGTTAGGGCAGTTTTTTGGCGATCTGCAGGATCCTGACTATGAATCGGCCATTGCAACAGTTCATTCCAGGTTTTCCACCAACACCAATCCAAGCTGGGAGCGGGCCCACCCCAATCGTTTTATCGTACATAACGGAGAGATCAATACCATCCTTGGAAATGCTGACAAAATGCTGGCCAGAGAGGAAACCATGGAATCCGAGTATCTAAAAGGAGAACTGCAGAAGGTGCTTCCGGTGGTAAATGCAGAAGGTTCTGATTCTGCCATGCTGGACAATACGCTGGAATTTCTGGTGATGAGCGGCATGGATCTGCCTTTAGCGGTGATGATCACCATACCAGAGCCCTGGGATAACAATCCTCTCATGAGCCAGAAGAAAAAAGATTTTTACCAGTATTATGCAACCATGATGGAGCCCTGGGATGGACCGGCTTCTATTGTATTCAGTGATGGAGATATTTTAGGGGCGGTTTTGGATCGGAATGGCCTGCGGCCCTCCCGGTACTATATTACGGAGGATGACAATCTGATTTTGTCTTCGGAAGTGGGCGTGTTGGAGATAGATCCCACTAAAATTCTGGTGAAAGAACGTCTTCGTCCCGGAAAAATGCTCTTGGTGGATACGGTACAGGGCAGAGTGATTGACGATGAGGAGCTAAAAGAGAAATATGCAGGACGCCGGCCTTATGGAGAATGGCTGGACCGGAATCTGATCAATCTGGAGGATTTGAAAATTCCCAATCAAAGAGTGCCGGAATATGAGAAAAAAGAGCGTCAGAGAATGCAGAAAACCTTTGGTTATACTTACGAATCTCTGAAAGAGGCGATCCTGCCTATGGCCAAAAACGGCAGCGAGGGAACAGCGGCTATGGGAATTGATACGCCTCTTGCAGCTTTAGCCGGGGATCATCAGCCCTTATTTAATTATTTTAAGCAGAAATTTGCCCAGGTAACCAACCCGCCCATTGATTCCATTCGGGAGGAAGTGGTGACCAGCACTACAGTCTACATTGGAGAAGATGGCAACCTGTTAGAAGAAAAGCCGGTCAACTGTCAGGTATTAAAAGTAAATAATCCGATCTTGACCAACACAGATATGATGAAGATCAAAGCCATGAAAGTGAAAGGTTATCAGGTGGTGGAGATTCCCATTATCTACTATAAGAACACCAGTTTGGAAAAAGCCATTGACCGGTTGTTTGTGGAAGCAGACCGGGCCTATCGGGACGGGGCCAATATTCTGATCTTGTCTGACCGGGGCGTGGATGAGAATCATGTGCCCATTCCTTCCCTGCTGGCAGTGTCGGCCCTGCAGCAGCATTTGATCAAGACAAAAAAGCGTACTGCCCTTGCAGTGATTTTGGAATCTGGGGAGCCTAGGGAAGTGCATCATTTTGCCACTCTTTTAGGTTATGGGGCCTGCGCCATCAATCCCTATCTGGCCCAGGATACGGTAAAACAACTGATTGACGAACATATGCTGGACAAGGATTATTATGCGGCAGTTGCAGATTACAATCATGCCATCCTTCATGGCATTGTAAAAATTGCGGCAAAGATGGGAATCTCTACGATTCAGTCATACCAGGGGGCAAAAATTTTTGAGGCTATCGGAATCAGCTCAGACGTGATTCATAAATATTTTACGGATACTGTCAGCAGAATTGGCGGAATCACGTTAAAAGACATTGAGGAAGATGTGAACGCCCTGCATTCCAGCGCCTATGATCCTCTGGGATTGGAAACAGATCTGACTTTAGAGAGCCGGGGACGCCACAAGATGCGCAGCGGCGCAGACAGTCATTTGTATAATCCCCTGACCATTCATCTATTGCAGGAATCTACGAAACGGGGAGATTATGAATTGTTCAAACAGTATACTGCTGCGGCGGATGCTCAGGAAAAAGATGCAAATATCCGGGGGATGATGGATTTTCATTATGCAAAGAAACCAGTGCCCATAGAAGAAGTGGAAAGTGTGGACTCTATTGTGACTAGATTTAAGACCGGCGCTATGTCCTATGGTTCTATTTCTCAGGAAGCTCACGAAACCTTAGCCATTGCCATGAATCGTCTGCATGGCAAGTCCAACAGCGGGGAAGGCGGGGAGAGCCCGGAACGTCTGGTGACAGGAGTGGATGGAAAGAACCGCTGTTCCGCCATCAAACAAGTGGCTTCCGGACGGTTTGGCGTTACCAGCCGGTATCTGGTCAGCGCCAAAGAGATTCAGATCAAGATGGCCCAGGGAGCGAAACCGGGAGAGGGAGGACATCTGCCGGGACAGAAGGTGTATCCCTGGATTGCCCGTACAAGGCTCTCCACCCCAGGGGTGTCTCTGATCTCGCCGCCGCCCCACCATGACATCTATTCTATTGAAGATTTGGAGCAGTTGATCTATGATTTGAAAAATGCCAACAAAGATGCAAGAATTACGGTGAAATTAGTGTCAGAGGCAGGCGTCGGCACTGTTGCGGCAGGCGTTGCCAAGGCCGGGGCCCAGGTGGTTTTGATCTCTGGATACGACGGAGGAACCGGGGCGGCTCCCAGCAGTTCCATTCACAATGCAGGGCTTCCCTGGGAATTGGGACTTTCAGAAACCCACCAGACCTTGATTTTGAATGGACTGCGCAATAAAGTGCGGATTGAGACAGATGGAAAGCTGATGACAGGCCGGGACGTGGCCATTGCCGCTATGCTGGGGGCGGAAGAATTTGGATTTGCCACTGCGCCGCTGGTGACTATGGGGTGCGTGATGATGCGTGTCTGCAATCTGGATACCTGTCCTGCCGGAATTGCCACTCAGAATCCAGAGCTTCGAAAACGTTTTGCAGGAAAACCAGAATATGTGATCAACCTCATGCGTTTCATTGCGGAAGAACTGCGGGAATATATGGCTCGGTTAGGAGTCCGCAAAGTAGATGAACTGGTGGGACGCAGTGATCTTTTAAAAGTACGGGAAGATCTGACTGAGCGGGAAAAGGAATTAGATCTGTCCGGCATTTTGGAAAATCCTTTTGCAGGGCCTAAGTCAAAGGTGATTTTTGATCCCAAGCAAGTTTATGATTTTGAATTAGAAAAGACCAAAGATGAAAAGGTTTTGATGAAACAGTTAAAATTTGCATTGGAAGGCGGGCAGAAACGCAGTATTGACCTGGAAGTGGCCAATACGGACCGTTCTTTTGGCACGATTTTCGGTTCAGAGATTACAAAGCGGTTTGACGATACCTTAGAAGAAGATACCTTTTTAGTAAAATGCAGCGGAGCGGGAGGCCAGAGCTTTGGAGCCTTTATTCCCAAAGGACTTACGCTGGAATTGACGGGAGACAGCAACGATTATTTTGGAAAAGGGCTGTCCGGCGGAAAATTGGTGGTCTATCCTCCTGCCGGAGCAAAATATAAGCAGGATGAAAATATTATCATTGGAAATGTGGCCCTTTATGGAGCCACAAACGGAAAGGCATTTATCAACGGTGTGGCAGGAGAACGGTTCTGTGTGCGTAATTCCGGGGCAGTTGCAGTGGTAGAAGGCGTAGGCGATCATGGCTGCGAGTACATGACAGGAGGCCGGGTCGTAGTTTTAGGAAAAACAGGGAAAAACTTTGCGGCAGGCATGAGCGGAGGAATTGCCTATGTGCTGGACGAAGATAACGATCTGTATACCAGAATCAACAAAGAGATGGTATTTTCCGAAGAAATCACATCCAAATATGACGTGATGGAGCTAAAAGATATGATCAAAGAACACGTAGCCCTGACCAATTCCAAAAAGGGAAAAGAAATATTGGATCATTTCAGTGATTATCTGCCGAAGTTTAAAAAGATCGTACCTTATGATTATCACCGGATGATGATGGCAATTGTGCAGATGGAAGAGAAGGGCTTAAGCTCAGAGCAAGCGCAGATTGAGGCATTTTATGCCAATATGAAACATTAAGGAGGGACGCAAAAATGGGGAAACCAACAGGATTTATGGATTATAACAGACAAACAGCAGAGGCGGCGGCTCCCAAAGAGCGTATCGGGAACTTTCAGGAGTTTCATACCCCTCTAAGCCAGGAAGAACAGCAGAGACAAGGTGCCCGCTGTATGGCCTGCGGTGTTCCATTCTGCCAGTCGGGAATGGAGATTATGGGCATGACTTCCGGGTGCCCGCTGCACAATCTGGTGCCGGAGTGGAACGATCTAATCTATACGGGGAATTGGGAGCAGGCTTATCATCGTCTGACAAAGACCAATAATTTTCCAGAGTTTACTTCCCGCGTCTGTCCGGCTCTCTGCGAGGCGGCCTGTACCTGCGGCCACTATGGAGATCCGGTGTCTGTGAAAGAAAATGAATATGGCATAATTGAAAATGCCTATGAACAGGGTTTTGTCAAAGAAAGGCCGCCTAAAGTCCGCACAGGAAAGAAGGTGGCGGTAATTGGTTCTGGTCCGGCGGGACTTGCAGCGGCAGACCAGTTGAATAAGCGGGGTCATCAGGTGACCGTATATGAGAGAGACGATCGCGTCGGCGGCCTTTTGATGTATGGAATCCCTAATATGAAATTGGAAAAACATGTGATTGATCGAAAGATTAATGTTATGAAAGCCGAAGGAGTGGAATTTGTCACGGGCGTCAATGTGGGAAAAGATCTTAAAGCAGCTAAGTTATTGAAGGAGTATGACAGGGTGATCTTAGCCTGCGGCGCCAAAAATCCACGGGATATTAAAGCGCCGGGCAGGGACGCCCAGGGAATCTATTTTGCGGTGGATTTTCTTGGGGCTGCCACAAAGAGTCTTTTAGATTCCGATTTAAAAGATAAGAAATATATTTCTACAAAGGGAAAAAAGGTGGTAATCATCGGCGGCGGCGATACGGGAAACGACTGTGTGGGAACTGCTGTTCGCCAGGGAGCCGCTTCTGTGGTACAGCTGGAGATGATGCCCAAAGCTCCGGACCAAAGGGCAGAGGATAATCCCTGGCCTCAGTGGCCTAAGATCTGTAAGACAGATTATGGCCAGGAAGAAGCTATTGCAGTGTTCGGCCAGGACCCGCGTATCTATCAGACGACTGTCAAAGAATTTTTAAAAGATAAAAATGGAAGGCTTTCTGGTCTGATCACAGTGAAATTAGAGAGCAGAAAAGATGAAAAAACAGGGCGTATGGTTATGGCGGAGGCGGCCGGTTCCGAACAAAAATTAGAGGCGGATCTGGTGCTGATTGCAGCAGGATTTTTAGGAGCAGAAAAATATGCAGCAGATGCATTTGGAGTTGTCCTGAATGAGAGAAACAACGTAAAAACAGAGCAGAACCAATATGAAACCAATGTAAAACACGTGTTTACCGCTGGGGATATGCACCGTGGACAGTCCCTTGTGGTCTGGGCCATCCGGGAAGGCAGGGAGGCTGCCAGGGAGGTGGATGAGAGCCTGATGGGATATACCAATTTAGGAGCATAGATTAAGGAGCAGAGGCTGTCGCAAAAGGACAGATTTCTACGAGATAGTGTACAGACATTGCTGTTGTTGTAAGCATATCTTGTGAAATCGTCGTATTTTGCGGCAGCCTTTTTTAAATGCAGTTGGTGTTGTTAAAGGCTGCTTATGCCTAAATCGTATCAACAGGTATCCAAGAAAAGCATTTGCAAGATCTGGAAGTTTGTTTTATAGTTGTAATAAATAGAAAGAAAAGTCTAATTTTTGAGAAATTGAAAAGGAGGAGTGAAAGATGGTTTACAGAGAATTTCAGGATTTAAAATTATCTGCCCTTGGAATGGGAGCAATGCGGCTTCCGGTGTTAGATGGGAATGAAAGTCAGATTGATGAGAAGGCTGCAGAAGAGATGGTTGCCTATGCCATGGAACAGGGCGTCAATTATTATGATACTGCCTGGGGATATCACAGCGGCAATTCCGAGTTGGTGATGGGAAAGATATTGCATCCGTATCCGCGGGAGAGCTTCTATCTTGCCACGAAATTTCCGGGATATGATCTTTCTAACATGGGGAAGGTGAAAGAAATTTTTGAGAAACAATTGGAAAAGTGCCAGGTGGATTATTTTGATTTTTATCTGTTCCACAATGTCTGTGAGATGAATATTGATGCATATTTAGACGAAAGTTATGGAATCTATCCCTATCTTATGGAGCAGAAGAAAAAAGGTCGTATCCGCCATCTTGGTTTTTCTGCCCATGGAAGCATAGAAGTCATGAGGCGTTTTTTGGAGGCCTATGGAGAGGATATGGAATTCTGTCAGATTCAGTTGAATTATCTTGACTGGTCCTTCCAGAACGCAGAGGGAAAAGTGGAATTGTTAAAAGAATATAAGATTCCAGTGTGGGTGATGGAACCTCTGCGAGGGGGAAAACTTGCAAAACTTTCCGAGGAGGCGGAAGGGAAACTGAAAGAGCTGCGGCCAGAGGAAAGCATCCCCTCATGGGCGTTCCGATTCCTGCAGTCTATCCCGGAAGTGGTGGTAACTCTTTCAGGCATGTCAAATATGGAACAGATGAAAGAAAATATTAGAACCTTTGAGACAGAAGAACCATTAGATCAGCAGGAAATGAAAGGACTTCTTGCAGTTGCAGAAGGAATGCTGAACAAAAGACTGCCCTGCACTGCCTGTCGTTATTGTGTAGGGCATTGTCCTAAAGAGCTTGATATTCCTTCCCTGCTGGAACTCTACAACGAACACAGTTTTACAGGAGGAGGCTTTATTGCTCCCATGGCTTTACGGGCGGTGCCAAAGGAAAAACATCCTTCTGCCTGCGTAGGGTGCAGAAGCTGTGAGGCAGTTTGTCCGCAACAGATTAAAATATCAGAAACAATGGCAGATTTTACAGCCAGGCTGCAATAAAAATAGTTAGGTTTTGCCCAGTGAAAAGGGCGTTGTACCATAGGAGAAAAGTCCTGGATAGAGGCTTCTTTTCAAGAAAAAAGGAAAATTCTCCGGCTATCCGGTTGAAAAATAAATGGAAAATGATACAATAAAAACACATTAATCAGGAGAGGATAGCTGGGGAAGAAGAATGGAACAAAAGAGTGTGTTTAATCTGGTGGGGAAAGAAGAATTTGAGTACATCATGGAAGTGTTTGGCAGATGTACCGACGATTATCTGTTTTTACTGGATTTGGATAAAGATGACTATAGTATTTCTGTTCGGGCGTTGGAAAAGTTTGATTTGCCAGGATCATATTTTTCCAATGCCGGAAAAGTTTTGGAACAGATTATTTATCCAGAAGATTTTTTGACTCTGACAGAAGATTTAGAAGAATTAAAGTGCGGCAGCAAGACGGAACATGATTTAGAGTACCGCTGGGTAGACCGGGAAGGGAAGATTGTGTGGATAAGCTGTCGAGGCGTGGTGATTCAGGATACGGTGGACGACAGCCGAATCTTAGTAGGCAGGATCACAGAGATTGGCAGCAAACGAAAGGCAGACAATGTGACGGGGCTTTTTGCAGAACGACAGCTGCAGATTGATTATGAAAAAGTCCGAAAGGATGGAAAAAAGAAAAGGGGAACACTGCTTCGGATCGGCGTGGACAATTTTAAAGAAGTCAACGAGCGGTATGGTATGGAAATGGGAGACAGTGTTTTGAAAATGATTGCTCATTGTATTGAACAAGTCAGTGAGGAGAATCGTTGTTATAAGGTGAACGGGGATGAATTTTTGGTACTTCTGCCAGAAGAAAATGCCCAGGAAGCTAGGAAAAAATACCATCAAGTCCGTATTTTGATTGAGGAACATCGAAAAGAGCAGGGATATCAGAATTTTTATACTATTTCTTCTGGTGTGGTGGGCTTTTCCTATGAGAATCTGGATTTTGGACAAGTGTGCAATTATTCTGAGTTTGCGCTGAGCATGGCAAAGCGGAATGGAAAAAACTGTTCCTATGTTTTTGAAGAAGAGGATTATAAGAATTATATGAAGAGCCTGGATATTCAGGAGAAACTGCGTTATGCAGTCAATCATGGATTCCAGGGGTTTGAGGTTTACTATCAGCCCATCATATCTGCAAAGACAGAGCAGGTAATAGGAGCAGAGGCTTTATTGCGGTTTTTCTGTGATGAATATGGAATGATTTCACCAGGGATTTTTATCCCAGTATTAGAAGAGAGCGGATTGATTATTCCGGTAGGGGAATGGGTATATCAGACCGCTATGAGTCAGAGTATGGAATGGCAGCGGCTGATACCAAATTTTAGAATCAACATCAATCTTTCCTTTATTCAGATCTGCAAATCTGATGTAGTAAGTGGAATTATGACGTCTATTCGTGAACTGGGAATCAATCCAGGTACGGTATTGTTTGAATTTACAGAGAGTGGAATGATCTCCTATGACGATTCGGTGCAGCGGCTTTTGGATGTGCTGAATGAGAATCAGGTAAAAATTGCGCTGGATGATTTTGGGACAGGCTATTCTTCCCTTGCCTACCTGAAAAATCTTCGGGTCAATCTTCTGAAGCTGGACCGGAGTTTTACTTCTAAGGCAGTGGCAGATGAGTTTGATTATACATTGATCGGCCACATTGTGGATATGGCTCACAGTATAGGAATGGGAGTTTGTTTTGAGGGAATTGAGACAGAGGAAGAGTTAGTGAAACTTCGGGAACTCCGTCCAGATTATATTCAGGGATTTTATTATGGAAGGCCGGTAGGAAAAGAAGTATTTTATGAGCAGAACTTGAAAAAATATGAGAGTTCCTGATGGAACGAGAGTTGGAAAAGGGAGTATTGCACTGACATAAATTACAACGCATAGATTCATTTAGAAGATTTGCATTGCTCTGCAATGCGAACAAGATGGGGCTGTTGCAAAATGGCAGATTCCTACAAGATAATGTGCAAACATGATTGCTGTTATAGCCATATCTTGTAGAATTGTCATATTTTGCAACAGCCCCATTCTGTTTTTGCCGCTTCAGCGGCAAGACCTTCTGAATAAGTGAATATATGAGTAGGTTAGTCTTTTATCATTTTACAAATAATCCCCCGCAATTGTTAGAAAATCATCGTGGTGTTTTTTTATAAATGTTTCATAAGTCATTTTGCGGGAGGCAATTTCTTTTCCAAGCACTGCAAGAAATTCTGGGATATCGGATTCTAACATGACCCCTAATTCTGTGGCGAAGGATTCTTCTCCCTGATAGGGGCAGCCCAGCTCAAATACAGCAAATGCAGGTTTGGGACCTTCCGGAGTTTGTTTGACGCCGCCGCGGAAACCAAGGGCGGCGATCTGATGGCCGGAACAGGAGGAGGGGCAGCCGGAAATGTGGATCTTGGGCAGCACATAATCCGGAAGATTTTCCTGGCGGACCCGGTCAATACAGGCTCTTAGGAGACTCTGGGAATCTCTGGCTCCAATCTGACAGATGGAAGCGCCGATGCAGGAGACAGAGGTTTCAAATAGAGTCTGGGCGCCATCCTCTGTCAAGGCAAGAACTTGTTCTGCCTCCTGGGAAGTCAGATTGAGAATGTAAAGACTTTCGTCGGGGGAAACCCGCAGCACTGCCTCCTCCATGGGAAGAATCATATCATAGAGCCGGCGGAAAAATTCTGGTTTAGGGCTGCCGCCGATGGGATGATAAAATACAGTGTATAACCCATCCTGTTTTTGAGAGAGAACTCGGGGATGTTTTACTGTCTGTCCATCTCCCTGCTTTGTAATTTCTGGAATAACAGTCTGAATCGTTAAATCTTCTTCCGATTCAAGTACCTGAGAAAGTTTTTCCAGATATGCTTTGCGGTAACCTTCTGTTCCAAGAGTGTCTTGAAGAAAACGAGTGCGTGACTTGCCGCGGTTTTCATAATCTCCATAGGCAGTGAAGGTATCCACCATTGCCTTAATATAGTAAAGGATGTTGGAGGGATTTATGTCGGAGGCAACCAGAACTCCCATTTTAGGATTGCGTCCAAGGCCGCCGGCGCTGTATACATCAAAGGTTCCCTTTGGGGTGGCTGCGAATCCAAGGTCCCGGAACGTAACATGGGTGGTATTTTCTGCACAGTTGGAAAAACCGACTTTTAGTTTCCGGGGCAGTTTTACGGTGTGAATAAAACCAAGCAGATAGTCCGCGGCCTCTTTGGCATAGGGCAGAACATGAAAATACTCTCCTTTCTGCACACCGGAGAGAGGAGAACACATGACGTTTCTTGGATAATCACCGCCGCCGCCTCTGGTGATAATGCCATGGGAGAAGGACTCTTCGATCAGTGCACAGACTTGTGCCTCTGTCAGGTTATGAAGCTGAACGCTTTGACAAGTGCTGAAATGTACCAGAGAAATTTGATATTTTTCAATACTTTCTGCGATAAATAATAACTGTTCTTTGGGGATTTCTCCGCCGGCAAAACGCAGACGGAGCATACTGGCGGAGCCGCCTCGCTGGGCATAACTTCCAAAGCCGCCGGAAAATTTTTTATACTGGGCCACATTGAGTTCTTTTTGATAAAATTTTTTTGTCATTTCATGGAATTCTTTTAGATCTTCCCGAAATTCTGCAGCATGATCTTTTGACATGGGTACCTCCTGTCTTACTACATGATAAATCTCTGGATATTGTTTCCCAAAATAAAAATTTTCATTCCGGCTGTTTTACCAGATCAATAAAATCCTGCATCTGTGAGGTGAGAGAGTGGCACTGGTTGTAACATAGGTAGAAATAACGCTTCATGGATACATGTTCTACAGGACAGGTAAAGATTTCACCTTTTTCTACGTATTCCTCGATGCACCGATGGGATAAAATACCCAGGCCCAGATTGTGGCGTACTGCATCTACAATGGCAGAACGGCTGCTGCATTCCCAGATAGTCACAAAAGGAATGTGGTGGGTCAGCATAATATTTTCAAAAATAGCGCGGGTTCCGCTTCCTTTTTCCCTCATAATAAAGTGCTGATGCCGAAGATCGTCCATGGTAATGGAAGTTTTTTTGGCAAAAGGATGTTTTTTTCCGCATATAATGCAGAGGGAGTCCTCGATGACAGGCTCTGTGATAATTTCCTGCCGGATGATAATACCCTCTACCAGAGCAATATCAAGTTCATTGTGGATCATGCGGTGTTCCAGGATCTTGGTATTTTCCACAAAAACACGGACGTCAATGTCTGGGTGCAGTTCCAGCAAACGTTCTATCAGCGTTCCCATCATGGTATTTCCAATGGTAAGGGTAGCGCCGATACGTAAAGGCCGCAGGGCATTGACATTTTTCATAGATTGTTCTAAATGTTCATGGCTGGCAACGACTTCCTTGGCGCTGTCTAAAAGCTGCAGGCCGGAGGAGGTAATTTTTAATTCTTTTGGAAATCGTTCAAAAAGCCGGGTCTGATATTCTGCTTCCAGATCGGAAATGATCTGGCTTACTGTGGGCTGAGAGATGTACAGACGTTTGGCTGCTTCGCTCATTTTTCGGTATTCTGCCACTGCAAGAAAGGTTTTTAATTGTTTTAACGTTGCCATAACTGGGCCCTCCAAATCTTTATAGGAAAATACCTATAGTATGATTTAGATTTTACTATTTTACCTTCAATTTAACAAGTGTTATCATAAAAACAGAAAAAATGTCAGATTTTTACATCTGATCGGACGGAACGAATAGAATGAAATGTCCTTAAAAATAGAAACAGGAGGTAGAAGTATGAAAGTATTAGTGTTAGGTGGTGTTGCCGCAGGAACGAAAGTAGCGGCAAAATTGATGCGGGAGGATCGCGGAAATGAAGTGATCGTTCTGAATAAGGGGGAAAACATTTCTTATGCAGGCTGCGGCCTTCCTTATTATGTTGGTCATGTGATTGAAGACAGGGAACAGCTGATTGTAAATACGCCGGAAAAGTATGCGAAGCTGACAGGCGTGACCGTGCTAACAGAGACAGAGGCTGTAAAGGTTGATCCAGGGGCTAAGGAAGTGACAGCCAAAGATCTGAAAACAGGAGAGGAAAAGATCTATGAGTATGACAAACTGGTGATTTCTGTAGGGGCAAGTCCTGTGAAACCGCCTATTGAAGGGTGTGATTTGGAAAATGTATTTTTTGTGAGAACGCCGGAAGACGCCATTCGAATCCGTGAAGTGGTAGACGCTGGGAATGTGAAGCGTGCAGTAGTAGTGGGAGCAGGCTATATTGGCTTGGAGATCGCTGAGAATTTAAAACTGCAGGGAGTGCGGCCCTTTGTGCTGGATATGGCGGAACATGCCCTTCCGGGATTTGATCCAGAGATGGCAGAATATGTAGAAGGAAAATTGCAGGAAAGTGGAATTCCAGTGGTAACGGGAGTTGCAGTAACAGGAATAGAAGGGGATGGAAAAGTAGAAAAGGTATTGACCAGCAAGAAAGCTTACAAGGCTGACCTTGTGGTATTGAGCGCAGGTATCCGTCCCAACACAGGATTTTTAGAGGGAACAGGATTGGAAATGGTAAAAGGAACAATTCTCACCAATGAAAAGGGAGAGACCAACCTTCCCGATATCTATGCAGCAGGCGATTGCGCCATGGTACATAATGCCCTTACCGGAAAACCGGCATGGTCTCCCATGGGTTCCACTGCCAATATCAGCGGACGTCTGATTGCTCAGAATATGATGGGAGCAGATCTGGGTTATCGCGGCGTATTGGGAACTGCAGTGTGCAGACTTCCGGAATTCAATGTAGGACGAACAGGACTGACTGAGGCGCAGGCAGCAGAAGAAGGCTTCCATCCCGTCAGCGTAATCACAGTTGTGGATGACAAAGCCCATTATTTTCCAGGTGCAGGAACCTTTGTGATTAAGATGATTGCAGATAAAGATTCCCTTAGATTACTGGGCCTGCAGGCTGTAGGCAAAGGAGCAGTGGATAAAGTAGTGGATATTGCGGTGACTGGAATTATGTTAAAGGGAACGCTGACAGATCTGGCAGATTTGGATCTGGCTTACGCACCGCCTTTTTCTACCGCAATTCATCCTTTTGTACATACCTTGAACGTGCTGATGAATAAGATCAACGGAAAGTTTGACACCTTTACTCCGGCAGAATATGCGGCAGGAGCAGCGGAAGGATATCAAGTAGTGGATGCGTGTCTTGCACCCTCCATTGAGGGAGCGCCTTATGTAGAACTGACTACCGTAGAGGGAGCAATCGAAGGGCTGGAACCAGAAGATAAGATTCTTTTAGTATGCAACAAAGGAAAGAGAGCCTACCTGCTTCAGAATCGTATGAAATTTTATGGATATAAGAATACCAGAGTATTAGAAGGCGGCATTACATTTAATGATGTGGAAATATAAAGAAAAGGAGAGAAAAGATATGGGATGCACAATTAAACCAGAGGAGATCAAAAGAGTAAAGGGTCTTGGATTTTTGAACAACAAAGGAACCGATTTGTTTAATGGACGTGTGATCACAATAAATGGAAAGATCACAGCAGAACAGACAA
This sequence comes from Lachnospiraceae bacterium, assembly GCA_022792535.1. Lineage (GTDB taxonomy): Bacteria > Bacillota > Clostridia > Lachnospirales > Lachnospiraceae > Petralouisia. The sequence continues at coordinate 7,007 of JAAWBG010000057.1, read as the reverse complement.
AGGTGATTGCTGAGGCGGCAGAGAAATTTGGAAATGGAGATGTGGAATTTACCACACGTCTTACTGTGGAAGTAAGAGGTATTCATTTTGACAATATTGAGCCCTTCCGTGAATATATTGCGAAAGCAGGTCTGGAAACAGGCGGTACTGGTTCCCTGGTACGTCCGGTGGTGTCCTGTAAGGGAACAACCTGCCAGTACGGGCTGTATGATACTTTTGATTTGTCTGAGAAGATTCATGAACGTTTTTACAAAGGATATCATACTGTAAGACTGCCTCACAAATTTAAGATTGCGACAGGAGGCTGCCCAAATAACTGTGTAAAACCAGACTTGAATGACCTTGGTATTGTAGGACAGCTGATTCCTAATGTGGATGAAGATATGTGCAATGGCTGTAAAAAATGCCAGGTGCAGGAAGTCTGCCCTATGGACGCTGCTAAAATGGAAGATGGGGAGCTTGTTATTGATAAAGAAGCCTGCAATAACTGTGGACGCTGCATAGAGAAATGTCCATTCGATGTAATCGAGGAAGGAACACCGGGCTATCGTATTTACATAGGCGGAAGATGGGGCAAGAAAGTGGCTCATGGACAGCCATTGTCTAAGATTTTCACCACAGAAGAAGAACTTTTGGATACGGTAGAAAAGGCAATTCTTCTGTTCCGTGAACAGGGAAAGACAGGAGAGCGTTTTGCAGATACCATTGCAAGAATTGGATTTGAGGAAGTGGAAAAACAGCTTCTTGCAAATGAGATTTTAGAGAGAAAACAGGAGATTCTGGACGCACAGCTGCATTTGGTAGGAGGAGCAACCTGTTAATTGGAGGAAGGAAAAATGGAATCAAAGAAAAAATATGGTGCAATCTTACTGTGCCTGATCATTGGATTTTTGGCGACAAAATCTACAGATTTGCAGTCTTCTCTGTTCGGGCGCGTGGTTATGGGCGGACCTATGGTGGCATTGTTAGTTTCTATGATTATCTGTAATATCATTCCTACATTGGATAAAGACTTTAAGGAAGGCACAACTTACTGCAGTAAACAGTTTTTAAACTGGGGGATTATTTTGACTGGCGGTACCTTGAGTTTTGCTGATATTATGGGAACTGGAGTAAAGGCTCTGCCTTTGATTTTGTTTAATATCTGTCTTTCTTTTGCAGTAGCAATGCTGGTGGGAAAAAAGATAGGTGTTACAAAGAATACCTCTGTGTTAGTAGGAGGGGGAACTTGTATCTGCGGCGGTACTGCTATTGCAACTTTAAGCCGCATTATCAAAGCGACAGATGCTGAGATCGCATTTGGTATGGCAGCAATTTTCCTGTTTGATACCATTTCTGCATTCTCTTATCCTTATATTGCTCCGGCAATCGGATTTACGGAGAATCAATTTGCTTTTGTGGCAGGGACTGCTATCAACGATACTTCTTCAGTAGCTGGCGCTCAGGCAACTTATCAGGCTATGATTGCGAATCCGGAATTCAGCGGTGCTCTGAATGTAAAATTGGTACGTACTACCATGCTGATCTTTGTGGCAATTGTCTGGACCGTACTTATGGCCCGTGATGCCAAGAAAAATGGAGAAGCTGGAAGCAATGACAGTATTTTTGCAGTAGTGAAAAAGACATTCCCGATGTTTATTCTCTGGTTTGTGGTAATGGCAGGTCTGAATACTTATGGCGTATTCAGTGATGTGGGAAGCGATTTACTGAAATTGGTGAGTAAATTCCTGTTTGCTTCAGCCTTGGCAGGAGTAGGGTTTAAGATCAAGTTTAAGGATGTCTTTTCCAAAGGATTGAAGCCCATTGCCCTGGGTGGAGTTACCTGGGCCTGTGTGGCGGCGTCCTCCTATCTCTTTGCATTTCTTTTTGCAGGATATATTGGATAGGAAATTGCCAGTAAATTAAAAATATGTTATGCTGAATAGGCATAAAAGGGGCTGCCGGATGTGCAGTCCCTTGTTTTGTACGTTTCAGTGAGAAAGGAATAAAATCATGCAATTTGGTTTTTGGGGGATCAATTATAAGAATGCACAGCTTGCTGTTCGAGACCGGACTTCTTTTACAGATGCCATGAAGCTGGAATTTTTTCAGAAAGCAGAGGCTTCTGGTGTGGAACAGTGTATGGTGCTTTCCACATGCAATCGAAGTGAAGTCTATTATCTCTATGAAGAAGAGGGACAGCAGGAGAAGATAAAGAAAATTTATAAAGAGATGTTTCCAGATGTAGAATTGGAAAAATATCTTCTCAATCGGCGGGGTGAGGAGGCCTTGGCCTATTTGTTCCGCATTGCAGCGGGGTTAGAATCTTTAGTGCTGGGAGAAGATCAGATTCTAGGTCAGGTAAAAGAAGCGCTGGACTATTCTAGAACAATGGGGTACAGTAAGAAGGAATTGAATAAAATTGTAAGGGATGCGGTGACCTGTGCAAAGCAGATAAAAACAGAATTGAAGATCAGTGAGAAACCCTTGTCTGTCAGCTATATTGGAATTCAGAAGCTAGAGGCGTCCTGCGGCATTGCAGGAAAAAAGATTTTAGTTATTGGAAGTGGAAAGACAGCAGTATTGGCATTGAAATATCTCTATGAATATTCTAATATTCAGGTAACTGCCTGCAGCAGAACTTATACGCATGCAAAAAGGCTGCGGAAGCAGTTTCCAGAACTTATGGTAATTCCTTTTGAAGAATGGAGGCAGGTGATAGACACTTGTGATATCGTGATAAGCGCCACCTCATCTCCCCACCTAATTGTGCGAAAAAATGATTTTTCTCCAAAGATGCCTATGACATTTTTAGATTTAGCCGCACCTAGAGACATTGATATTTCCTTGGAAGAAGATTCTTTGATCACTTTGTTTAATTTGGACACTCTGCAGACTATTGCCGCGGAAAATCAAAAGGAACGGGAACGATTGCGGGAAGAAAGTGAGAAAGTTATAGAAGAAAAGCTGCAGGAGACCCTGGTCTGGCTGCGGCAGAGCAGAATGGATGCTACCATTGAATCTTTACAGCAGCGATGCAGTGATATAGTGGCGGATGGGTATGAATATCTGAATCGAAAGATGGAGCTGAGCACAAGAGAACAGAAACTGCTGAAAAAAGTGCTGAATGCGTCTCTTCAAAGGCTTTTGCGGGAACCGATTCAGGAATTGAAACGATTGGACTCGGAAGAGGAGCAGGAGGAATATAAACAGATGGTGAGACAATTGTTTCAGATATAGAATCTGTTTAAAGTGCCTAAACCGGCATAGGCAGGATCAAAATTCTAGTATGAGGAGCAGAGAAATATGAAATATCGTATAGGTACCAGGGGATCTAAACTGGCATTGGTTCAGGCAGAATATGTGTGCAGCAGATTGGCCAGAGCCTATCCAGAAGATGTGTTTGAGATCCAGATCATTAAGACAAAGGGTGATTTGGTCTTAGATAAGCCATTATATGAAATAGGGGACAAAGGAGTGTTTGTAAAAGAAATTGAAGAAAAACTTTTGTCTGGTGAGATACAGATTGGTGTGCACAGTATGAAAGACATGCCGGCTCTGCCGGCGCCAGGATTGATGTTTGCCAAGGCATGGAAACGCGAAGACCCAAGAGATGTATTGATACTGCGGGAGAAAAAATCTCTGTGGGAACTGCCCAAAGGGGCGGTGATTGGTACTGGAAGCCGACGCCGGGAATATCAGTTAAAACGTCTCCGACCTGATCTTGTCATAACAGGTATTCGAGGAAATATTGATACCAGGCTTCGAAAAATGGAGGAAGAGAGATTAGACGGAATCGTGTTGGCAGCGGCGGGGCTGCATCGTTTGAATATGCAGGAAAAAATTACTCAGTATTTGGAGACAGAGGAAATGATTCCGGCGCCTGCGCAGGGAATTCTGGCTTTGGAGATCTCAGAGGGATCAGAGAAACTTCTGCATATGCTGAATGCATTCAGTGAGGAAGAAACTGTGCTGGCAGCGGAGGCAGAACGGGGATTTTTACAGGAAATGGGAGGAAACTGCCATACTCCTGTGGGGGCGGTTTTGAAAAAAAGGCCAGATGGACTTTGCCGGCTGGATGCAATGTTTGGAGATGAAAAGGGGATCCGGCAGGCATATGTGTCCGTATCTGGAAACGATCCAGCAGAGCTTGCACAGAAAGCAGCTTTTCGGATCCGACAGCAGATAGCGGGCAAAGTGTTTTTGACAGGAGCCGGGCCAGGAGATCCTGGCTTAATAACAGTAAAAGGTCTGCAGACAATCCGGGAAGCAGACTGTATCATTTATGACCGGTTGGCAGCCCCGGAACTTTTAGAGGAAGCAAAGCCGGGATGTGAGAAGATTTATGCCGGAAAAGAAAATCATCATCATACCTTGACTCAGGACGAGATCCATCAGCTTTTGTTAAAAAAGAGTATGGAGTATGAGAAAACAGTCCGGCTAAAGGGCGGTGATGTCTATGTGTTTGGCCGGGGCGGGGAAGAAGGGGTGTTTTTGAAAAAGCATGGCGTGCCCTTTGAGGTGGTTCCAGGTGTCAGTTCCTGTATGGCAGGGCTGGCTTATGGGGGAATTCCCATTACACACCGGGGAGTCTCTCTTGGTTTCCATGTGGTGACTGCCCATGACCGGAGAGACCAGTTGTCAGATATTGACTTTCAAGCTATGGCAAAAGGAAAAGAGACCTGTGTATTTTTAATGGGCCTTAGAAAAGTAAAGGAAATTGCAGACAGGCTTTTAGAGGCCGGTATGCCGGCAAATACAAAGACAGCAGTGATTTCTCATGCCACAATGCCAGAACAGCAGACCTGTGTGGCGGATTTGGAACATATTGCAGAGGCAGTAACCCAGGCAGAGCTATCCTCTCCAGCTTTGATTGTGGTGGGAGAAGTAGTTTCTCTGAGAGAAGAGCTGAATTTCTTTGAACGTCGTCCCCTATTTGGAAAGCATTATTTGATTCCCAGAATTGGGGAGAAACATACCAGACTTGGCAGATTACTGGAACAACAAGGGGCCTGCGTGGATGAAGTACAGGTAGGAAAGATCCAAAGCAAAAAGAGGGTCTTTTATGTAGAAGAATTTGAGCAGGTGGACTGGTTGGTTTTTACCAGTAAAAATGGTGTGGAATCTTTCTTTCAGAGTGTGAAGGAAAGCGATCTGGATCTTAGAAGGTTAGCGGGATGTAAAATTGCCGCCATTGGGGAGAAAACTGCAGAATTATTAAAGTCATATGGGATTTATGCCGATTTAATTCCAGATGCATTTCACAGTGACGCTTTGGCAGAGAAACTAAAAGAATATTTGACTGGTTCCGAATGTGTGTGGTATTTGAAGGCCCAAAATGCAGACAGTCATTTGAAAGAAGCTTTAGAAGCTTTCTGTAATTTTGAGGAGATACCAATATATGAAAATTGTGCTGTGGCACCTGATCTGGATCAGGTGAGATCTTTGGGAGAATACAATGGAATATTGTTTACCTGCGCTTCTTCTGCCAGTCGATTGACAGCGAGTCTCAAAGAAAATTTGGATTCCTGCAAAAAGATATACAGTATTGGGCCAAAGACTACGTCATTTTTGAGAAAAAGCGGGGTAGAACATATTTCAGAGGCGGAATATGCCACTTATGAAAGTTTAGCGGCATGTGTAGTACAGGAAGATTAAGAGAGGAAGGCAAAATGAAAAAAGCAGTGTTTTTTGATATTGATGGAACGATCTGGGACAATAAACAGTGGATTCCAGACAGTACAAAGGAAGCGTTTCGACTGATGAAAGAACAGGGACATTATCTGTTTATCTGCAGTGGGAGAACCAGAGTCTTTATTCCAGATGAGGCGTTAATGCCCTTGGGTTTTGACGGGATTTTGGCAGGATGCGGAACTTATGGAGAATTCCATGGAAACGTGGAATTTTACCACCAGATTCCGTTGGAAGAAATACAGCGGGTGAATGAATTTTTATGCGGTCTGAATGCAGCTTACATTTTGGAAGGAAGGCATTTTCTATACTTAGATATCCAGAGATTTGCTGGGGAATCTCCTTTTTCAGTGGAAATGGAGGGAGAATTGAGAAAAAAGATGCTGCCGGTAATTGGGAATGAAGCGTCTTTGGAGGTCAGCAAATTTTGTGTGAATTATCTGGAAAAAGAGGAACATCAAAAGGCATTAGAGAAAGAGATCGGAAAAAATTATACGATCATCTATCGGGAAGGTAATTTTATGGAAATTGTGCCTAAGGGCTTTAACAAGGCTACTGGAATTCGGGAAATCTGTAAAACTCTCAAAATTGATCATGAAAATACATATTCTTTCGGCGACAGCACCAATGATCTGGATATGCTGAAATATACCGCACATTCCATTGCAATGGGAGATGGTATGCAGCAGGCAAAGGATACTGCAGAATATGTGACAGCTCCTTTAAAAGAGGATGGGATCTATCAGGGATGTAAACATTATGGCTTGATCTAGGAGGATTATGATTCAAATGTCTGGAGTTTGATGGCAAAAAAGAAAGAAATGATAAATAAGAGCAGCGGAATCTTTGAATGTTCGGAGGGATTCTGCTGTTTTTTGTACAGCCATTTTGCGTGGATGCAGAAATAATTGTCTGCCTATAGAGATAAGATTTTTCTGTTTTTTAGAAAATTAAGGAACCAAACATTTGTTAAAAATCCTCAAAAACGAAAATCCAGGGTGTTTTTAAGAAATCTTGTACTCCTTGAGGGCAGCCGTGTTGAGAGAAATCTGAGCTGTATGCATATCTAAAGTTCCGTTTATAATATGTATCTCAGATCTAATCGCTGTATTGGCTTCTTTTTGTGAGATATAGAATTCTTCTACTAAAGCGTAATTTTTATGAATAAGTTCTTCCAACTGATCCAAGCGCACTTCTACTTGGTCCAGACGCGCTTCCACTTGATCCAGGCGCGCTTCTACTCGGTCCAGACGTGCTTCCACTTGATCTAAGCGTGCTTCTACTCGGTCCAGACGTGCTTCCACTTGATCCAGGCGCGCTTCTACTCGGTCCAGACG
>JAAWBG010000056.1 GCA_022792535.1 Lachnospiraceae bacterium | reverse complement strand
CCAATCCCTTATGGGACTTATGTGGTAGTTGAGACAGTCACACAGCATAACATTCAGCCAGAAAGACCTTTAGAAGTAAGGATTGTGGAGAACCACCCGACAGAGCCGCAGGTATGTCGTGTATTCATTGACCGTGAATTTACCGCAAAGCTGCGTGTGATCAAGAAGGACGCTGACACAAAGCAGACAGTCCTTATCCCGAATACATAGTTTAAGATTTTTAACCTTGACAAAAATTAGTATGTCAAGTTGGTTACAACTTATCCGTCAAAGGTTACACACACTTCTTTCTTCACGGACGAAGATGGCGACTTGATTCTGCCGGATGTATTGAAGATTGGGAATTACCGCATTGAGGAAGTGAAAGCGCCTTACGGATATGTGCTGAATACGGATTATGTGAAAGTGGCAGTTGATTCCGATACGTTTTATGAAACCGATTCGGACACTTATGATGCAATCATTACCATGGAATATGAAGATGAACCCGTTACCGGGGAACTGACCGTGGAGAAGAGAGGAGAAATCCTTGAGAATTACAAGGGCGGCTTATTTGCCGATTCTGAGGAAAAGGAGTTCGTTTATAAGGAGGGCTGTCTTGCAGGAGCTAAATTTGAGGTCTATGCAGCAGAGGATATTTATACTGCTGATATGCAGACAGACAAAGATGGCAGCAGGACAAAATATTATACGAAAGGTGAGCTTGTAGAGACACTTATCACTGGAGAGGATGGAAAAGCCAGTATTTCAGGGCTTCCCCTTGGGCAGTATCGTGTAGTGGAGACAGAAGCACCTTTCGGGTATGTATTGAACGGGGAAGAACAGATTGTGACGTTTGCTTATGTGGATGATAAGACTCCGGTAATTTATGAAACTGCCATATTTGTTAATGAAAGACAAAAAATTGATATGTCTATCATAAAGAAAGACGCAGAGGAAGATACTCCAGTTGCAGGTGCAGTATTCGGTCTGTATGCAGCAAAGGATATTGAAACTACTGACGGAGATGTAATAGTAGAATCAGGTACACATCTTGAAACTGCAGTCTCTGACGCAAATGGCAGAATCGTTTTTGAAAAGGATTATCCGTTTGCGGTTTATGAGGCAAAGGAACTGGAAGCTCCAAAAGGCTATGTTTCCAGTGAGGAAGTCATCACTTTTGAGACAGAGTATCAGGGACAGGATGAGACAAAAGCCGAGTACAGCAGCGAATTTCTGAACGAGCCTACAACCTTTGAATTTACAAAGGAGGACATCGCAAGCGGCGCAGAGCTTTCCGGCGCAATGCTTACCGTCGTTGATAAGGACGGTAACGTGGTTGACAGATGGACTTCTGTGGCAGAAGAAGCCCACGTGATTAAAAGTCTGACAGCGGGGGAAACTTATACACTCCGGGAGGAATTTGCACCTTATGGTTATCTGAAGGCAGAGGAAATACAGTTTACAGTGGAAGACACCGCTGATGTTCAGAGTGTTGTGATGAAAGACGAAGTTCCGACAGGTGCAATTATTATCAACAAGGATGGAGAATTTGTAACGGACACTACCCTGACGAAAGGACACTGGTATGACTTCATTTTCAACTATTTCAGGGACAGCCTTGCAGGTGTTACATTTGAAGTCTATGCGGCAGAGGACATTGTAAGCCCGGACGGTCTTGATACAATCTATTATGAGACAGACGAACTTGTGGAAACTATTGTCACCGACGAGAAAGGCTATACAGGCATTGATAATCTGCCACTTGGAAAGTATTACCTTGTGGAGACTAAGACATTGGAAGGATTCGTTCTGGACGATACACCAATCGAAGCAGACCTTTCTTATATCAATCAGGATACCGAAGTGGTATATGCAGGAATGAATGTCAGCAATGAGAGACAGAAAGTGCAGATTACTGTGACAAAGAAAGAGACAGGCACGGAGGACGTTCTTGAGGGAGCTGTATTCGGTCTGTTTGCAAAAGAAGATATTGTGAACAGAGATGGTAAAGTAGTTGTAAAAGCAGGAATGGAAATTGAGAGCGGCGTGACCGGAAAGGACGGAAAGCTGGCTTTTGTATCTGACCTGCCGCTTGGAATGTATTATGTGCAGGAGCTGACAGCGCCAAAGGGATATGTGAAGTCCGGCAAGGTATTTGATGTGGATGCTTCTTATCAGGGCGATGATATGGACGTAATCGAATTTGAGGCAGAGTTTGAGAACAAACCAATCAAAGTTCAAATTTCAAAGACTGACATTACAGGCGATAATGAGCTTGAGGGAGCTGTCCTTTCCGTTATTGATGCAGAGGGCAATTTGGTGGAGAAATGGATTTCCGGCAAAAAACCACACATGATTGAAAAATTACCTGCCGGAAAATATATTCTGCGTGAGGAAACTGCACCGTTCGGCTACGTTATTGCACAGGATATTGAGTTTGAGGTAAAAGAGACTGCCAAAATCCAGAAAGTGGCAATGAAGGATGAAGCGGCAGCAGGAAAAATCATTATCAGCAAGAAGTCTGAGGACGGAAAAGCACTTGCTGGTGCAAAATTTGAAATTCGTGACAAAGACGGGAAAGTAATTGAGACGCTTATCACAGACAAGGACGGTTGTGCAGAGAGCGGTGAACTTCCGATTGCCACATTCAAGAACGGGAAGTATGGGAAGGCAGTTACTTATACCGTAGTGGAAGTGGAAGCGCCGGAAGGCTATCTCCTTGATTCCACGCCAAAGAAAGTGAAGTTTGAATACAAGGATGGAAAGACGAAAGTGCTTGCGTACACCCTTGAAGTGACGAACAAGCCGACGGAGCCGAAGCTCCCGCAGACCGGGGATAACATGAACCCGTGGGCATTTGCTGGATTCGGTCTTGCGGCTGTTGCTGCCGGACTGGGTATCATGTTTGGGAAGAAGAAAAAAGAAAGCGGAAAAGTGTAAGTAATATAAACTTGGCGGGACGTGTAAGCTGGCACCTTATATGTCCCGTCTTTTTATTCTATAGGAAATACCTTTTCTATAGAATAAAAAACAAAGATGTGCATTCGCACAAGAAGGAAATATTGCTTCGCAAAGCGAAATTCTTTTTCAAGTATGGAAAGGAGAAACAGATTTTATGATGGATTACGAAATGTTTAAGGACGTAGTAAAAAAGAATTTTTTATCTTATATGCCTGAAAAATATCAGGAAATGGAAGTAAGAATTGTTTCAGTGGAGAGGGTCAATCGCAGAGTGGATGGAATCAGCCTTTGTCAGGAAAACAGAAAGGGGCTGCCTTCCCCAATTATACATCTCAATGATATGTATGATGATTATTTAACGAAGTGGAATTTACAGGAAACTTTGCAGAATGCGGCAGAAGCGATGGACAGAGTATTTATGCAAAGGCCACAGAATTTGTCGCTGGATATGCTGGCGGCAAAGGACAACATTATTTATCAGCTTGTGAATACCATGCAGAATGAAGATATGTTGAAAAATATGCCGCACAGAGAATTTCAGGACCTGTCTATTATCTACCGATGGGTAATAAATGCAGGCGATAAAAAGATTGAAAGCGCTGCAATCCATAATGAGCTGGCAAAGGGACTGGGAATGGATGAAGAACAGTTATATCGTGCAGCTTCAGAAAATACAAAGCGTATATTGCCGCCTGTTGTAAAATCCATGAACGATGTTATCAGGGAGATATATCTGGCTGACGGTATGCCAACAGAGATTGTTGACATTATGATTAATGAGATACCCTCAGAACAGATTATGTGGATTATTACAAATAAGTATGGAATGAATGGCGCAGCTTCCATGTTGTATGAAGATGAACTGCATAAACTGTCTCTGCAGTTGGGGACAGACCTGTTTGTCATGCCCTCTTCCGTTCATGAGGTTATAGCAATGTCTGCCGGTGACCTGAATCCCAGTGAACTTGCAGAAATAGTTTCGAAGATTAACAGGGAGCAGGTTGCGCTGGAAGACAGGCTTTCCAATCAGGTATATTATTACGACAGAAATTTGAGAAAACTTTCCCTTGCAACCAACACGCAGAACAGAAGGCTTGATGGGATTGTGGCAGAGCAGAAACGTGTGTGTGAAGTGAAACAGTCCAGATAAGGGCAGTATTTTAGTAAATACCAGGAGGAGGGAATGGTTTTTATGATGGATTACGAATTGTTCAGGGAAGTGGTTCCAAAAATATTTATGAGTTATTTGCCGGATGAATTTGCCAGGTATTCTTTACGGACTGACCGGACGGAGAAAGTAAATGAAACTTTGGATGCACTTCATCTTGTGCTGCCTTCCTGTCCGCTGGACAGCCTGTACCCGACAGTGTACCTGAACCATATGTATGAAGAATATGAAAAGTCCGGCAATCTGCAGGGAACACTGGAACTCGCGGCATTTTATTTAGCAGGTGTCTGCCGGGAAACAGAGAGGAAGAACATCAGGATTACCCCGCAGAGTGCAGCGAACAATATAGTCATGTCACTGGCCAATACCGAACAGAATCGTGAAATGCTTAAGGATATGCCCCACAGGGAATTTGAGGATTTGTCAATTATATATAGATATGTTATAGATACCGGAAATCCTCTGGAATCAGTCCTGGTCACTGCGGAAATAGCAGAGAAGACAGGAATGGAAGAGGAAGAATTATTTCATGCGGCGGTGAAAAACACAAGGCGGCTCTTCCCGCCAAAAGTAGAGCTTTTAAGAGACGTTATTGTGGAAATATTCATAGACAGCGGTTTTTCAGAAGAAGCCGCACGAGAGATGAGCGGAGCCATGCAGTCGCCAATTTACATTATCAGTAATGAACAGAATGTTAATGGTGCTGTTTCTATGCTATACGGTGATAGTCTACCGGAACTGGCACAGCAGCTGAAAAGTGACCTTTATATTCTGCCAATGTCCATCCATGAAGTTATGGCTGTCCCATCAAAAATGGTGGTGTTGGAAGAGCTGGTGAAATTGGTGGAAGAAAACAATATGGAAAGGATAAGGCTCGGAGACAGACTCTCCAATCAGGTGTACTTTTATGATAAGGGGCAAAAGAGGCTTTCACTTGCTACGGACATACCAAACAAACGTTTGGATGGAAAAGGCAGCGAGCAGAACCGGACAGACTCAAAAAAACGGTCCAGATAGGAGATACATCAATGGCAGCAGAAAAAGGGAAGGCAGGGTGAAGCGATGGATGAAAGGAGAAGTTTTACCGCAGAGGAGCTTGCGATTGCAAAAAGTGTTGACTTAACAGCGGTAGCGGCAAGCCTTGGTTACACGGTGAAAAAAATAGGCAGATACCACACTCTGAAAGAGATGGACTCCATACGGATTTACAATCGTACAAACTGGTTCCGATGGTCAAGGGAATATGAAAAAGGAAACAATGGAGGTTCACAGATAGATTTCCTCCGTGTTTTTGCAGGAATGGAGGTGAAAGAAGCGGTTTTCTGGCTTCTTGATTTTTCTGGGTATCGGAGGAGTGGAAACTGGGAGGAAAAGAGTGCCAATCTATATGTGGAGAAAAAGAAAGAGAGGAAAAAGAAATTCGTGCTGCCTGCCCCGGCGCGAAACAATGACTACCTTTATTCGTACTTAACAGGGGACAGAGCGCTTAACAGGCATACCGTGGAATATTTCGTAAAATATGGACTGATTTATGAGGAAAAGAGCCATCACAACATTGTCTTTAAAGGGAACGACGTTCAGGGGACAACACGTTTTGCAAGCATGAGGGGTGTGTCTGACCATGAGGGAAAAGGGTTCAAATGCGATGTGGCTGGCAATGATAAAAATTATGGGTTTAATGTCTGGTATGGAAAAAGTGATGAAGTTATGGTATTTGAAGCAGCAATCGACCTGATGAGTTATGTGGAAATCCGTGGTGATTATGTGACAAACAAGCTGGCGCTTGGGATGCTTTCCGATGCCCCGCTTACCACATTTTTAAGGGAACATCCGAAAGTCAGGAAGATTTCTTTTTGTCTGGACAATGACAGGCCTGGCAGAGAAGCAACCGAAGCGCTTATGGAAAAATACTACGGATTGGACTATGAAGTGGAGGACTGTCCGCCGCCAAAGTCATTCAAGGATTATAATCAGTGGTTACAGACAGTAAAAAAGTGCGTTTTATCTCCTGTGCAGGAAAAAAAGAAAGTGCGTTGAAAAAGCCAACTGAAATCGAAAAAGTGGCTGCATAAATTCAGTTGAAATTGAAGAAAGCAGTTAAAAAATTCAGTCCACATAGAAAGATGTGGAAGAAAGTGGAGGTGCAGCTTTAAAATGGATAACTGAAAAATTCAGTTAAAAGCAGGGAAATGAACGTAAAAAGTCAACTGAAAATATAAATATGAACTGATATTTTAAGTTATATCCATATGAGAAGCGGGGTTTTAGGGGCAGTCCCCTAACCAGAGGCACTTGTATTACAAAGTGCGTATCTGGCAAATTCCTGCCGGAATTTGAGTGGGGAAATAACCAGAGGACTTTCTATCATACAGATAAGGAGGTGACAACAGATGGAAACTGTGAACGTGCAAAAAGAGGTGCTTGAGGAAGTAGAACTGATGGGCAGGAAGGGATATTTCACAGAGCTGCGTGTAGATAGGGAAACGGTGCCGAAGGGGATGCATTGCTATGAGCTGCGGCATGGCGATGACGACGGGTTCCCAGTATCTGTGGAGGAACATGTCAGGGTAAACTATTTCGGTGCGGTGCTTCTTACGGAGGCACTGGAACTGGGAGAAGAGAAAGCCTTGCAATTTGGAGATGAGGATTTCGGATATACAGGTGAGCAGATGTATCTTGCACAGGTAACAGAAAGAGGGGAACCGCAGCAGTTTACGGACGGAGCGCAGCTTGCAGAGTTTCTCAAAAAGACATTCCCGGTGTCAGCAGAGGAAGGGCAGATACTCATCGACTATATGGAAGGTCATGGCTGTCTGATGGGGCATCTGGAAGGGAAACTGTATCGAGGGTATTTGGATTATGAGCAGAAGAAAACCTATTGGGAACCGGATACCATAGATGATGTGGTCAATGACGCTGCGGAGTGGAATTTTTCCATGCTGCAGAAGGCAGAAGAGAAACTGTCCAATCCGAAGGATTATGTGGATAATGCAAATAAGAAAAGCCGCTATGACATCCTGAATGAAGATGAAAAAATACTGGATAAAATGTTTGACCGCACAAAGTACGGAAAAGAGCTTGATGCGCTTGCAGTGACACTTGCAGAGGCATTGATTGAGGATATGGGCGGAGAAGGCAGGATTGATAGCGCCATCAAGAAAATGGCAGACCAGATAAAGGCAGGTAATGACCTGCTCCCGGATGTCTCCCCGGCATTAAAGAAGAACGGAAGGAGGTCACGGTAGATGGCGGCAGAAAAAAAGGACATTATCAAGCCTTTCCGTTTGACACAGCAGGAAGCGGACAGGCTGAAAAAGCAGGCGCAGGAAAGCGGTTTGAAAGAATCGGAGTATATCCGGCTGCTGTTGTCACAGAAGCCCAACGATTATCCTGAAATCCGTATCCTTTTGAAAGAACTGATAAGTGAGGTCAACGCAATCGGGAACAACATCAATCAGATTACAAAAAATCATAATTCAAAACTGTACCGCACGGAGGACAGGGAACTTTTGTGTGCTTATATGAAAAAACTCAACCTGACAGTCCGGGAAATAGCGGATAAAATGAGCAGCAATTTGTAATGGGCAGAGGTAGGGAAAAGGCAGCGTAGAAAATGGCAATCAGCAAGATACTTTATATTGGGGACTGCGGTTCAGGTTATGCAGGAAAACATTTAAAACAGGCGCTTGACTATATTACTGTGCCGGAAAAAACAGACGGTGGGCGGCTCATTAATTTCCTTAACTGCCAGCCGCAGCAGGTGTATGAGCAGATGCGGCAGACAAAAGAACAGTTTGGAAAGACGGACCAGAGGCAGGGCTACCACCTTATCATATCCTTTGTGGAGGGGGAAGTGGATGCGGACACTGCCTTTGAGGTAATCGGAAAATTTGCAAAGGAGTATCTCGGAAAAGATTATGAGGCATTGTATGCAGTGCATGACAACACGGACCATATCCACGGTCACATTATATTTAATAGTGTAAGTTTCCGGAGCGGCAGGAAGTACCGCTATCAAAAAGGGGACTGGGCAAAGGAGATACAGCCCATCACGAACCGTCTGTGCGAAGAGTACGGGCTTTCCACAATTGAAATATCGGAGGACAAAGCAAAGAAATCTGAAAATTACAGAGAATGGAATGATTACAGAGATGGAAACTTTGTATGGGCGGACATGATAAAGCGTGACATTGATGCGGCAATTTTACGGTCGGCAACCTATGAGTCCTTTTTATCCGTACTTTCCGATATGGGTTACGGGATAAAGAACGCATACCCTACGGAGGGAAAATACCTTGCAATCAAGCCTATGGGCATGAGCAGATTCAGACGGTGTAAATCCCTTGGGGAAAATTACACGGAGGAGCGCATAAGGGAGAGGATTGCACAGGAGAGCCTTTCTTCCTATGGGAAGATAAAAGCGATGCAGGAAACAAAAATCGTGCAGTGCCGGGTAAAACGGTATAGAAAGGCGAAAATGTCCGGCATACAGAAACGCTATTTTGCGAGGCTTTACAAAACAGGGCTTTTAAAGAAACGTTCATACAGCAGGGCATGGCAGTACCGTGACGATATCCGAAAAATGCAGAAGCTGCAGGAAGATTACCTGTTCCTTGTAAGAAATAATGTTTTCACGGTTGCAGAGATAAGACAGGCGGCACAGCAGTCGGAAGACTGGAAAAAAGGGATTTCAAAGGAAAAAAGCCGAATATTCAAAGAACGTGCAAGGATGAAGCCGCTTTTTGACATTGCAGAGCAGATGGAGGAGTTTAAGGAATGTGAAAACTGTTTCCAGCGTGGAGAAATTCTGTTTGAGAAAGAGCATAAGCAGTATGCGGAGTTGTCGGCAAGGCTTGAAAAGGAAGGGTACACGTCGGAACAGCTTGCCGAATATAAGGCGTATTATCGGAGTGAAATTGCACAGATAAGGGAAAAAGAGAAGGCAGTAATAAGAGAGGAAAAGATTGCAGTCCGTATTCTTGCGGAAATTATGGCAGGGGAAGGAGCAGGAAAACCAGAACCAGAAAGGAAACGGGAAAAGGAAAGGGAACAGAGAGAAAAATCCAGATGAGTCTAACAGCCGGAAATGGCTGTTTTATTATCTTATAGGAAAGACCTTGTCGCACTAAAGCGTGAAAGTGTCTTCCTATAAGATAACAAACAACAATGCGCACGCAAATACAAAGGAAATATGTCGCCAAGGCGACGCATTTGCGGCGCAGAATTTCGTAAAACGAAATTCCTTTTTATTGCCCCAAACGGGCAGGATGGGAGGTTTTATGCAGGGACGAACAGTGCTCAGTGGTATGGATTTAAAAGCATATCTTGGCAGGCTGAAACAAAATCCGAAGTATACGGAGGAAATTTTAAAGCTGATAGAGGATGATTTGCGGTTTGGTCTGACAAAGGAGGAAACGGAGGAATACAGCGGCGGCAGGTACGATTACAGGCAGATGTGTGTGTATTCAAAATGCCTGCGCAATGGCTACAGCAAAGAGGAAAAGGAGGCAATCTTAAAAGAGGGGTTAAGCGGCGAACAGATGGCGGTTGCCCTTGAATTTTATGAAAAGGGAGTCCCGATGGAAACCATAACTGAAGTGATTTCCAGTGCAGAAAATACAGCGTATACCATGAAACGCCTTTTCACACAGGTACTTGGAAAAATCAGAGAGGCAGAATCTGTAAGTGGGCAGGATATGGAATATGCAAAAGAGCTTATGGAAGAAATCCGTGAGGTGGCCCAAAAGATTGCCTGCCAGGAGAAACGATATGACGCATTAAATGAGAAGCTGGAAGAACTTGGGACAGCAGAACAGGATGCGCAGATGCAGAAGAAATTGATTGCACAGTTTTCTGAAAAAGACAAAATGCTGGAAAAACAGCAGAATGAATTGAATGAGGCAAGAGCGGAGCTTGTAAAACTGCACAGGGAGATTGAAAAAATAAGGAAGGAGAGGGAGGCGTTGGAAGAACAGGTGAAAAAAGCAGGGAAGAACATGCCGGGGCCAGTCAAAAGGGAAAAAGAAGCGGAATCACAGACTGGAAGCAATCTGTCTGTAATGCCTGAAACAATGAGTTATCCCGGAATAGAATACCATGCTGCAGTTGTGGATAAGGAAGGCAGGTTTGTCTGTTTTGTCCCCGTGGAGCGCATGGAGAGGAAAGACAGAGGGAACGTAATGGGTTCCATGTTTTCAAGGCTTTTCTTAAAGAAGAAAATGGATATTGTAAAGCTGCTTGCAAAAAAGGACCTTTTGCCGGAACAGCTTGTACAAATAAGGAGCGCCATTGAAAAAGGACTGTCGGAGAAACAGCTGCTGGTGCTGATTAACAGCAAAATTCCGGCAGAACAGATGGAAGAAATTATCAGCATTGCAGTTTACGAAAATAAGATGAAGGAGGCGTAGAAATGGGACTGGAAGCAATAACAGAAACGGTGGAACTGTTCCGAGAGAGAAATATATCCATGACAGAGAGGGACAGGGAGTTTACAGTTCAGTTTGCCTTTCGGACGAATGACAGGGAGCTGACGGAAAAACTGGTTGACGAACTGGCGGCAGACGGTGCAGACAGGGAGGATATATGCAGAAAATATCAGACGCTTGCAGATTTCCAGCCGAACTGGATACAGAAGATTGAGAACCTGCTCATATCCCTTGAAATGTACCGTGTGCAGGAGGCACAGGCAGTAAAGACTTTATCGAAACTGCTGTCCGCCTGCGGTATTTCTGTGAGCGAAAGTGAAATCAGGCGGACGGATGCCGCAAAAGTGCAGGAACGGGTAAAAAAAGAAGCAAGTTTGTAGGAGGCAGTTATATGGCGGAAGAGATACAGGAGGCGGTCCAGATAATTCGTGTCGGTTATGACGGAATAGAGATTGCAATGAAAATTTGTGGCGGTACGATTGAGGAGATGAAAAAAGCAGTGGATTTTCTGATAGCAGTCATGGACCATGAAAAAACACTGGGAAAGACGGATATGCGCAGGCTTCTTATGAAAGGCGGGGATTTGCAGGTGTTCCAGTTTCCCACGGAGGGCAGGAAGAAAGTGGAGAAGATGGCGAAAAAATACGGGCTTCTTTATTCCATGCTGCCTGACATCAATAAAAAAGATGGTATGAGCGAAATTATTTTTCATACGGAAGCTGTGCCACGGGTAAATATGATGATACAGAAACTGAAATCTGGAAGGATTGCCACATTTGACGATTACCTCAAAAACGGGGATGAAAAGGAAATGGATAAGGTGCTGTCTTTCTTGAAAGAGCAGAAAAAGGGAAACGACAGTCTCCACACTGAGGAAACGGTAAGGGTACAGGAAGCCCTTGACGGGCTGATTGAAAAGGTTGGCAGTTACGCAATGGAAGAAAAGAGCATTAGTGTGGAGGAAGTAAAAGAAAAATTCAGTCTTAAGAAGGAACAGGCAGAAAATATTCTGGGGCAGCTTGAACGAATCGGCGTTCTTTCCAAAGAGGAAAGCGGGCAGCATAAAGTTTTAATGGATAAAGAAATGTTCTTAAAGCGGATGAAGGGATACCGGGAGCTTGCGCAGCGTATGCAGGCAGTAGCCGCCGCACAGAATCCTCTGTTTATGGATATTACTATCACAAAACAACTGATAACAGAGGAAAATGACCATGCCATCAAGACAAAGATACCGGGGACCTGGGGTGAAAATGCACAGTATATATGGATAAACAAAAGCAGGGCGATGGAAATCCATGAGGGCAAGACAATCCTGACTTTCCTTGACTGCAGTAAGGAGTACAAGATTTATTCAGCAGACAACCGTGTGGTCGGCACCATGACAGGGAAAGACCTGTACGAAGGGCATTATGACAGGGTAAGTGCGGAAGTACGGAAACGGTATGCAGATGTGGAGCAGAAAATAAAGGAACAGGAATTTATGCAGAAGAAAAAGTCTGCACCGAAAAAAGCGCCTGTGTCGGAAAAAAGGTAGCCGCCTATGGTACAGAACAGGAAAAAAATATCTGTATGGTTTGTGGCACTGGGGGCAGTTCTTAGTGCTTATACGGGATATCTCTTAAATGGTGCATGGGAGCCGGGGATGGAGATAAATGCTTTTCTGGAATCTTTTAACCATGTATGCGAAAATCCTTTTGGAAATTATTATAATGAAACAACTTTAAAAGCGGTAGTAATGGCTTTGGTCATCTATACTATCGCTCTTTTCATGTATGTCACAGGTCAGAGGAACTTCATGCCGGGGAAAGAGTTCGGTACAGCGAGATTTGAATCTCCGCAGGCTGCAAACAGGATGTTGGCAGACAAGGATGTAAATTTTAACCGCATTTTGAGCCAGAATGTGAAAATGTCGTTGGATTTCCGGAAATTGAAACTCAACGGAAATATTTTAATCTGCGGCGGTTCCGGTGCAGGGAAAACTTTTTACGAAGTAAAACCGAACCTGATGCAGATGCCCCATAACTGTTCTTTTATCTGTACTGATCCTAAAGGGGAAATCTTACGGAGCTGTGGGGAAATGTTAAAAAGCAACGGTTACAGTGTAAAAGTCATAAACCTCCTAGAAATGGAAAAGTCGGACTGCTATAATCCCTTTTCCTATATCCGTGAAGAAACGGACGTGGTAAAGCTGATTACAAATCTTATCAGCAACACAACGCCAAAGGGAGCAACGCCTTCTGACCCATTCTGGGAGAAGGCGGAAGGGCTGTTCCTGCAGGCAATCTTTTATTATGTGTGGCTGGAAGAACCGCCTGTAAGGAGGAATTTTGAGACAGTCCTGCAGCTTTTGGGGGAGGCAGAAGTAACGGAGCCAAACAAGCCATCAGGCTTGGATGTGCGTATGAAATTTCTGGAAGAAAATTCAAAACTTGGTGCTGCGCACCCTGCGGTGAAACAGTACAACAAGTGTATGCGTGGTGCGGGCGATACTGTCCGTTCCATTATTATCAGCGCAAACTCCCGACTTGCTTTTCTGGAAAACAAGCAGATACTCCGGTTACTGTCAAGGGATGATTTAAACCTTGCGGAACTTGGGATTGGTGTAAATGGAGATGGAGAGACGAGAACTGCGTTGTTCTGTGTTATTCCGGATTCTGACAAATCTTACAATTTCATCATCGGAATGCTTTACACACAGATTTTTCAGGGGCTTTACTATCAGGCGGACTTCAATTGCGGCGGGCGGCTGCCAATCCATGTTACCTTCATGCTTGATGAGTTTGCGAACGTCGCACTGCCGGATGATTACTGCTCCCTTCTGTCAACCATGCGGTCCAGAGAAATTTCCAGTATTATCATTATACAGAATTTTGCTCAGCTGAAGGCTCTTTTTAAGGACACATGGGAAACCATTCCGGGTAACTGCGACACGTTTATCTATCTCGGTGGCAATGAACAGAGTACGCACAAATATGTCTCGGAACTGCTGGGAAAAGGCACGATTGACAAGAAATCAAGCGGCGAGACAAAGGGCAGGCAGGGGAGTTCCTCACGCAATTATGACGTGCTTGGCCGGGAGCTTTTCACACCGGATGAGGTGCGGAAACTGGACAACAGGAAATGTATTATTTTTATCCGTGGCTTTCATCCAATTATAGACAGTAAATTTCTTCCATTCGGTCATCCTGCATTTGACCAGACCGCCGATGGGAGGGGTGAGCCTTATGTCCATGTCCCAAACAGTGGAGACGGGCAAATGCAGACATATCAACTGCTGACACCGAAAGCACTTGCCTATTATGAAGGACTGAAAAAGAAAGGGGGAAATGTCTATATTGACAAGATTGACTACCGGGACTTTGCAATTCTCACGGATATCGGCATGAAGAAACGCTTTATCAATATGGAGGAACAGGAACAGAAAGAACAGTTTAACAGAGAACAGGACAATGAACTCATGTATATGCAGGAAGAGGAACAGGAGCATGAGACGAAAAAGAAAATACTGAAGCAGGAGGCAGTGAAGAGCAGGATTGAGGGTGAAGATACTATTATGAACCGTATGGCCCAGTGGAAGTATTCCAAAGAACAGAAAGATGAGCTGCACAGGATGATTGCGCTTGGTATGCCAACAAAGACAATACTGGCGGTATTCTATCCGGAAACGGATGTCATAAAAATGCGAGAAGCCAGAAAGACATTTCAGACAGTCCGGCGTTCAGGAAATTAGCTGTTGGGTGAGGCTGGTAAAATTATATCTCAGAGGGCTGTCTGGACAGAGTGACTGTAAATAAAAAGAAAAAGGAGACTATGTTTATGAAAACAAAAATTATCAGAGAGACAATGGCAGGAAAAGGTAAATTATCAGGGATAAAGAGGGCAGTGACAGTATTTTGCGGTGCAATATGCTATGCAGTAAAAACAGTGCCTATGACAGTGTTTGCAGCAGAGGGAACAGGGGCAATTACACAGCCCCTTGACAATTTAAAGACGCTTGTAACTGCAGTTATTGGTGCGGTGGGCGTCATTATCCTTGCAAAAAATGTTATGGAGTTTGCGCAGGCCTACCAGCAGCAGGATTCCTCCACCATGAACTCGGCACTCAAAGGAATTGTAGCCGGAGTTATAATGGCAGGGATTTCCACAGTTCTTACTTTTCTCGGCTTCTAAGAAAAAACAGTGATGGGAAAAGAGGTGAGGATTAAGTGGATATTTTTAAGCTGGGAGAGAAGATACTGGACCTTTTAGAAATGGTGTTTGGTTTCTGGAACAATCAGGTAAGTCTTGTATTTGCCCTGTTAGGGCAGTCCCCGGTAAGTTTTAAGGGCGGCGGTCCATGGGGATTGGTGGAAAGTGTGCAGCCGATTTTTGTGGCGGTGGGTTCCTCCCTTGTGGTGTTGTTCTTTGTCATAGGGTTCTGTGCGGAGAGCGTGGACGTGCGGGAAGAAATGCGGTTTGAGGTAATCCTGCGTATGTTGATAAGGCTTGGGATTTCCGAATGGCTTGTGGCAAACAATGTCACCATTATGAAAGCATTTTTCAGTACAATCGGGAACCTTGTAAATGCACTGTCGGCGGGCGGTTACACAACGCTTACCATTGACAGTGCACAGGCACAGGTTATCAAAGATTTGGGGTTTGGTGAAGGGCTTATCATGTTGATACTGGCGGCTCTTTTGAGTGTTATTGTTATTATCTGTGGATTTTTTATGATATACACGGTATATTTCCGATTTCTGAAAATCATGGTCATCGTGCCAATCGGCTCCATTGCCTTTTCTACACTGGCAGGAAATCGGAACGTGGCGAATACAGCAAACACCTATGCCAAATATTTTTTATCTGTAGTGTTCGAGGCGGTTACGATGGCGTTGGCAATCATGTTGTGTAATGCATTTATCAATGCGGGACTTCCGTCTTTTACAGGAAGTTATTCAGAGTGGGCAAAGACACTCATTTACCTGTGTGAGATGACCTTTACGATTGCCCTTACGGTAGGAAGCGTAAAAGGAGCACAGTCGCTTACCAGCAAGGCGTTAGGTTTATAGGGAGGTATGAAGATGGTAATTGAAATCAACAAAGATATAGAACGCTATAAAGAGTCCGTTGTCATGGGGCTGACTGCAAAACAGCTTATTTTTTCTGTGGCGTCGATTGTAGCGGGCGGCGGAATTGTTCTGCTGTTATACCGTTATATTGGTCTTACTCCCAGTGTTTATGTGGCAATCCCGGTTGCTGCACCGATAGCACTTGGTGGATTCTATTCATTTAATGGGATGGGGTTCTATGAGTACATGGGAAGAAAAATGCGTATGCTCTTTGCCAATCGTCCGCTTGTCTATATATCTACGGAAGGAGAAAAAACAATCCGTGAAATTCATATGGAAGAAGCGGCAGCGAAAAAAAGGGAGAAAAAGAAGGACAGAAGGAAAGAGAAAATCAGCAAAAACAGGAAAGGCAGGAGAGGAAAATGAAAAAGAGAACAGGAAAAATCATGTTTGTTATTGTAACCATAGCAACTGCAGCCGGAGTGATTGGCTGGCATAGAAAAGGAGGTCAGATTTGGGCTTATTTGCAGACGGATTCAAGGAATTGAAAAAAGCGGACGAACCGCTTTACAGGGCACCGAAATCTATACAGCAGACGATTGAGATTATGAAAGTGTCGGAGAACGGTATTTTTGAAGTTGCAAAAAATCGCTTTTCAAAATGTTACCGTTTTCAGGACATCAATTACACCACTACAAATGAAACGGAACAGATTGATGTCTTTGAACATTACTGCAGATTTTTAAATTCTCTGGATGTAAATTTTAAAATAACAATCAATAATAAGAACAAGGATATGGAACAGTTCAGAGACTATGTGCTCTTAAAGAAACAGGATGATGCTTACAATGATTTTCGTAAAATTTACAATGACATCATGGAACAGAAAATTCATGAGGGCCGGCAGGGAATTGAACAGGAGCGTTACCTTACCATTACCATTGAGCGTAAGAATTTTGAGGAGGCAAAAGCACAGTTTGCAACCATTGAAGCAGCGGTGCATAAGGCGTTCGGGGAACTTGGTGCAGTGATTGTGCCGCTGTCCGGTAATGAGCGCATCAAGATACTGTATGACTATTACCATTTGGGGGATGAAAACAGTTTTGATTTTGACATCAGGGAGACGAAAAAGATTGGTTCAGATTTCTGTAACGACCTGTGTAATGGCATGATACAGTTTTACCCAGATTATTTCAGGGATGAGAAGAAATTCTGCCGTGCCTTGTTTATTAAGAAATATCCATCCAGCCTTTCCGACCGCTTTTTGAATGAGATTACAAGCCTTCCGGTACATTCTATTACAAGTATTGATGTTGTGCCAGTTCCAAAAGATATAACAACGAAAATTTTGCAGAAGAAGTACCTTGGCATTGAGTCAGATATTATCAGACAGCAGCGAGTAAGGAACCGGAACAATGATTTTTCATCGGAAATCTCGTACAACAAGCGGATTGAGAAAAAGGAAATTGAAGAAATTATGGATGACGTGAGAGAAAATGACCAGTGCCTTTATTATGTTTCTGTGACGGTCATTCTTATGGCAGGTACAAAAGAAGAACTTGACAGCATGGCGGAGACAGTAAAAACCATAGGCAAGCGTAATTCTGTCACGATAGAGGAACATTATCTGAAGCAGAGGGAAGCGCTTAATACTGCGCTGCCGATTGGTGTGAGACAGGTGGAAACCATGCGCACCATGCTGACGCAGAGCCTTGCGGTACTTATGCCTTTTAATGTACAGGAACTGAATGACAGACAGGGATGTTATTACGGTAGCAATCAGGTATCAAAAAATATCAATATCGGCAACCGCAAAAAGCTGATTAATGGTAACGGGTTTGTATTTGGTGTTCCCGGTTCCGGTAAGTCGTTTTTCTGCAAAATGGAAATGGGTAA
The DNA here is from genome assembly GCA_022792535.1 of Lachnospiraceae bacterium. GTDB lineage: Bacteria > Bacillota > Clostridia > Lachnospirales > Lachnospiraceae > Petralouisia. The sequence continues at coordinate 65,960 of JAAWBG010000056.1, read as the reverse complement.
TGTTTTTCTTTCCGGTGATGATGAAATTATTGTTATCGACCCGATGAATGAATATTTTGACATTGCGCAGACCTATGGTGGTACGGTGGTGAATATGTCAACTTATACGGATAACTATGTGAATCCCCTTGATATGGATGTATGGAGTCTTGACCTGAATGACAGTAAGGGCATGATAAGAGAAAAAGGGGAATTTATGCTGGGACTGTGTGAACAGTGTATGGGCGAAAACCTTAATTCAAGGCAGAAATCTATTATTGACCGCTGTGTACGCAAGCTCTACATTGAAATTGCAAGAAACAGGGAGAAATATGTGCCAATCATGTCAGATTTTTATGAGATACTGATGGACCAGCCGGAGGATGAGGCAAAGGATATAGCATTATCACTGGAATTGTTTGTCAATGGTTCATTAAATATTTTTAACCATCAGACGAATGTTGATGTGGACAACCGTTTTACAGTATACGGAATCCGTGATTTAGGCACAGAGTTGTCACCCATTACCATGCTTGTAATGATGGAGAGTATACAAAACCGCATTATTGCAAATGGCAAAAGAGGAATTGCAACATGGCTTTACATTGACGAATTTCATGTGCTGTTAAATTCAGAGTATTCCGCAAAGTATTTACAGCAGTTGTGGAAAAAGGTGAGAAAACAGGGAGGTTTGTGTACCGGAATTACCCAGAACATTGTGGACTTACTGCAAAATTACACAGCGGCTACCATGCTTGCAAACTCTGAGTTCGTGGCACTTTTAAAACAGGCAAATACGGACAGCTCCCGTATGGCAGAGGTAATCGGCGTGTCAGAGGCACAGCTGCGCTTTGTTACCAATACATCAGGCGGTATGGGCCTTATGAAGTGCGGGAATGTGGTAATACCGTTTGACAATACCATTGAAAAAGGGACAGACCTCTATAACCTGTATAATACCAATATCCATGAAAAAATCGCGATGGAAAAGAAAATGGAAAAATAGCATAATTGAAAAAGTCTGAAAAAGCAGCGCCAGAATCTGAAGGATTTTGGCGCTGCTTGATTTGGAGAAGAGGATGAGGCGGATTGAACATTAAAAAAGTGGATGACAAACCTATGGTAATCCACACAAAAGAGAAGACCGGACTTCATATAAAGGGAACGCCTGAAAGAAAAAACAAAGGCAGAAATATTTCTGGTGTCCGGCATAGTTCAGAGACTATTCAAATTGTAAAAATAAAAGATGCTGCAGGGGACAGGAAGATAAGGTTAAAAAAGAGTGCTGTCCATGTTACAGATAAAAGAAAAACATTGCAGACAAAGACCGCTGCAGGAAAAATGGAGTACAGGGACGAAAACGACAATGGGCAGAACAAAAAAGAAAATGGTACTGTACAGGGCAGAGATACAAATGCACAGAACAGACAGGAGACAGAAAGAAAAATCCAAAAGTCTGTGAACAGTGAGAACTGTATACGCGTCCGGTACTGTAAAACAAAAGCAGAAGAACGAATCAAAAAGAAACCCATGGTATCTGCTGCTGTCAGTTCAGCAATGGCTAAGACCGTTTTAGATAATATGGATGGCGGAAATGAAGTATATGAGGCATACAGGACAGCTGATTTGCTGGCGAAACCTGTTGCAGGTACGGTCAGTGCTGGCAGGAACCTTTGCCTCTCAAAAGCGGTAAAAGAGAAGCAGCTGAAAATCAGGAAAAAGCAGCTCAATGGTCATAACAGGGAAAAGGAAACGAAGAAAAGTGCAGTAAATACCACAGAGAAGGCTGCTCAGCCAGTAGAAAATAAGATTGACAAAGAGACGGGGCAGAAAATAAAAATATCAAAATATAGGACCAAAACAGCGGCAGATACAGGGACAAATGGCATAATCGGCAGGAATGTTATGGACAGGCGCGATGTGAAAAATTCCACAGGAAACCGAATGGTAAGGCTGTTTGTGACAAAGCTGCGGCAGAAAGAAAATCAGGACAACATTGGAAAAGCCTTAAAAGATATTGTACGGATGCGCTTTTCCATGGCGGCAAAGTATATTGTGCGGTATGTGGGGCTGTTTCTGCCTGGATTGTTTGCAGTAGTGGCACTCATTGCATTTCCGATGATTGCTGTCATAGCAGTTATTTATAATTCACCCTTTGCGGTATTCTTTCCGTCCATATCGTCAGGGGAGACAACACAGGAGGTCCTGTCGGCATATGTATCGGAATTTAACGGTGCAGTCAATGCAGAACTTGCGGACTATGCCGGATATGACACAAGCGAAAAAATCTATGTGGGTTTTGAAGGTTCCGGTACACCAGATAATTTCTATGACATACTCATGGTCTATATGGTAAAGCATGGGGACGGTGACACTGCAACGGATATGACAGATAAGGCAAAGCAGAATCTCAAAGCCATTTTTGACGATATGTGCAGTTATACCGTTTCCGGCAGAACGGATACGGAGACAGACGAAGAAGGCAATACGACTACCATGACGGTTAAGGAAGTCAATGTGGAGCTGAAAACGTGTTATGACATGGTTTCCATATATGGTTTTAATGCCAAAGAGCAGGAAGTCCTTGCACAGCTCATGAATCCGGAATATCTTGCAATGACAGGATATACTGGCGGTGGAGAGAGCGGTGATACGGGGGAAGGGATTTCATCGGAGCAGTATCAGGCAATTCTGGATAGTATTTCTGATGAAAACGGAAGGAAGGTTGTGGCGTTTGCATTATCAAAGGTGGGTTATCCATACAGTCAGGAATATCGTGACAGTGGGAATTACTACGATTGCAGCTCTCTTGCATACTATGCCTGGCAGAATGCCGGAGTAGATATTATGTATGAAGGTTCCAATACAGCGGCAAGTGAAGGAAAATTCTGTTATGACAATAATCTGCTTGTGAGCTATGAAGAAATGCAGCCGGGAGATTTGATATTTTACAGTTATAGCAGGAACGGGCGGTTTATGGATATCACGCATGTGGCTGTTTATGTGGGTGATGGAAAAGTGGTGGAGGCAGCAAATACACGACTGGGAGTGGTATACAGGCCAGTGCAGGGGCGGTCTTCCATTGTATTCACAGGCAGGCCGAGATAGGAGACGATATATGGGAAAAAAGAAAGAAAAAGAAGACCTTGCAGCGGAAATGGCAAAGTCTTTTGAACAATGGGAATATCTGAAAGAACATGGCGGCAGTGATCCGTTCCATGCGGACGGTACGAACATGAACCTTGTAAGAAACCACATCATGCATTATAAAAACGAGATGATAGAGCAGTATGGAACAGATTATGAAAAATACCCGGAAATTTTTTACCGGGAAATACCGCCGGAGATAAAGAGCAGTTATATGGCAAGGACAGGGGAGATAAAGGACGGTGCAGCACAGGCATTACAGCACTATATCACAGACACAAATTTTCTGTATCTTTTTGCAAACAAAGATATGCTGTCGGAAAAAGAGGCAAAACAGATAAGTCTTTATAACGTGCTTGGGTATGTTTCCGGGCTTGCAAGAGCCATAAAGGATGGAGATTTGATTACAATGCGCCGCCACGCAGGCAGACCGGAGGGATATCTGGAGTCTTTTGCCCAGTGTGCCGAAGAAATGATGAAAATAATTGATGAAAAAAGAAAAGAACCGGGGCAGATGCATGAAAACGGGCAGTTTTCTCTGTTCCAGTTTGGCATGAAAACAGGACCATCACGATGACCAGGAGGGAGCACCCTGCGGGTACAAGGTGAATTGACACGAAGTATCAAGAGAGGGCGGCCTGGGGCATACCTGTATGCCCAAAGAGCAGGGCAAAAAGGAGGAAAGCATATGGACAGAGTAGTAACAGGAAAAAAGGCAGTTAAAAATATGGAGTATCTGGTGAAGTTGCTGCATAAGGAATGGGAACGTTCCGGCAGGACAAAAGCAGAGGTATTTATAGATATTACAGACAGAAAAGAAATTGAGACAAAACTTGCAGAAGAAATTCAGAGAAGGCAGGAACAGATTGAGAAAATGGAAATGGACTTTAAAAAATGCATGGAGCTTGCCAAAGAAAATTTTGTATTCTTACGTCTTGCAAAGAAAGTAAAGAAGGCAGCAGACAGGGCTAAGAGGATGGAGAATGCAGTTTCCTTTGCTGTGGAAATGGATAAGGAAGAATATAAGCTGTTTTCCACGTTGATTAAGGTTCAGGAGGAGTAGGTATATTGGGAAAAAAATATAACATTATTTACGCCGACCCGCCATGGCAGTATAAAGTATATTCCAAAAAAGGAGAGGGCAGGAGCGCAGAAAACCATTACCATACCATGAACATTGATGCGATACGGTCATTACCAGTTGACAGCATAGCTGATAATGACTGTGTCCTTTTTTTATGGCTTACATTTCCCTGTCTGCCGGAAGGGATTTCTGTTATGGAATCATGGGGATTTACCTATAAGACCTGCGGTTTTAACTGGGTAAAACGAAATAAAAAAGCAGACACATTTTTTATGGGGCTTGGTTTCTGGACACGTTCCAATTCAGAAATCTGTATTCTTGGAACAAAGGGCAGGCCAAAGAGGGTATCAAAATCTGTTTCGCAGGTATGTGATGCAAGAATTATGGAACACAGTAAAAAACCGGATGAGATACGAGAGCGTATTGTGGAACTGTGCGGAGACCTGCCACGGATAGAACTGTTTGCGAGGCAGAAATACGAAGGATGGGACTGTCTTGGGAATGAGATAGATGGCAGGGATATCAGAGAGGCAATATTGGAGGTATGAGAAATGAGCGCAGACACGAAAACATCGAAACTGTATGATGCTGCTCTGGATGAAGTGACCGGAAATGGACAGGCATGGAAAAGTATATGCAGGCTTACCGGACAGCTCTACCGCTATGAATTTGATAATATTCTCATGATTTATATGCAAAGACCAGGGGCAACACTGGTTGCGGATTTTGACACATGGAAAAAAGTAGGGCGGTATGTGAGACGTGGCAGCAGAAGTATTGCAATATTTCCATCAAGGGCTTTAAAGCAGGAGATACGGTATGTTTTTGATATATCAGATACGAAGGGTAAAGATAGCTGTCTGACGTGGAAATTTACCGGAGATACCATAAAAACCTATGCTGCATGGTTAAAGGAAAAAGAGAGCACTGTTCTGACAGAGGAGAAAGAATCTGATAAATCTTTTCTAAAAGACTTTACAGAAAAACGAATCAGAGTCATAATGGACTCAGAATTTGGAGGACGTATTGCCGAGTTTACAAACCTGGTTGGAAACAAACAGGTAATGGAAAATGGCAGATTGCAGGAGATTGCGGCGGAGGAAGCGTTAAAAAGGAGCGTTATGTATGCGGTATTTACAAGATGTGGTTTTGACCTTCCTGCTGAGAAACAGGATTTCTCCTTTGTTACTGCATTTACAAAAGAGGAGGAAATCTATCGTTTAGGGTCTCTGCTCAGCGATATATCCTGTAAGGTGCTGAGAGGAATTGCAAGTGACTTGATACAGATGGAAGAAAGGAGTATTGCAGATGGCAGAGATAACAATGACGTATCACGAGGGAGCGGACGGGATGTTGTACCCCAATCTTACAACACCGGAGGAAACAGTGAGCATGACAAATCTGGGGAGGTTCGCAGTGAGGGCGATGGAGTACCTGAAGGAGGACCACAACGACAGATACCGGACACTGCAGAGATTCGGAAAACTGGCGGAGAAGATGCAGGAAGTGGAGGAGGAAGCAAACCGGATGATGGACAAACTGGAAAGCAGTTACCTGAAAAACAATCCGCCAAAGGACGAAAACTCGACCATGGAGATGTGGCAGTTACGTCAACAGGCGAGGGTGCAGGCAGAGGAAATCGTGATGAACGAAGTCGTGATGAAATTCCATTAGGGGACGATGTACAACAAAATACCAGAAAAACGGAGCTTGACAGGGAAATTGAGCAGGAGTTAAATGAAATCAATTCTTCAGGGGGGTCTGATACACAGAAAGGAAGCCATGAACAGGCTTCCTTTTTTAGGTACACGGACGCAGAAGGGAAATATGCAGCAAAGCCGCCTGCGTCCGGCACAACGGACAGGGATGAAGAGCAGTTCTCTGCCCGATTTGCGCAGAATAGCAATATTACATTGCCGGAGGAGTATTCTTATCAGAAACCGGAACAGATGCTTACTGTGCCGCATGAGTATATTACACAGGCGCTTATGCGGGGCAGCGGGTATGAACATGGGAAAAGACGCATTTATACAATGTTTCAGGATATTCCTGATTCAGGGGAGCGTGTAAAGGCAATCCGTAAGGAATACGGACAGGGCGGTGCAGGATGGCCCATGGAAGGAGACGGACTGCACGGATATGATGCATTTTCAACAAAAGGAATCCGTTTCCAGTGGCGTGAGGGAGGGATAGAAAAAGAGGGTTATGTGAACTGGAAAGCCATAGAGCGTGAATTGAGTGCGTTGATTATGGCAGGGGCATACTATACCCCACCCAATTCATTGGATTCTGACAATGTATCGGCGGCAGTGTGGCAGGAACCCATGGATGAATTTTTCCAGAAAAGTTTCCGGAGTCCGATTCCGAACATGCTGTTATATGAAGTATTCCGTAAAGAACTGCCCATGAGTGATAAAGTACAATTTCTGGAAACCGTATTTTGTAAAAATCCTTATGCGAACAGCATAGAGAATCGTTTTGAAAATCAGTATGGCAGATGTAATATTGAACGGACAAAGGAAGGTGTTTTTATTGAATATTATGACGGTGAAGGAACGAAATGGAAAACAGAACTGGACTGGTGGGATTGTGCGGCTTATGTGAACAGTATGATAGCGGATGGTGTATACCAGACCTATGCGCCTTATTCTGAAATAGAAGATGCTATGAAGAAATACCCAATGAATGCATGGATAAAGATTCTGAAGGAAGAAGCGGACAGGTATTTTTCGGAGAATACAGAGCAGCGTCAGCAGAAGCGTCTTGATACCCTGGATACGGTTTTTGAACTGACAGGCATACAGGAGCAAATGGAGGTTGCATGGGACGACGCTTATGATGAAATTATTGCAAGCGACGGGGAAACGGTATGGCATGGAAGGCAGTTCTATGACTTTCTGTTTGAAGAAGTGATGATGCCTGATAAATCTCAGAAAGATGACAGGATTCCGTTTTCAGTGCAGCAGCAGTTTGAACATGACAGATTTTCAAGTCGTAGTCCGGACAAAACAGAATTTATTTACCGGAAAACCTCTGATATGGTACAGGGAATCTCTGAAAAGGAGGAAGAAGGGAAAGAAAATCTCTGGTTAGAACCATTAAAGAGATATTTTAATGAAGAAATCCAGTATATATCTGTAAAGACGCTGATTTATGATATCTTTACCACCAATATGAACATGGAGAGTAAGACAGAGTTTCTTGCAAGTGTGTATGGGGAGCAGAGGGAAGGTTTCTTCATGTCAGAATACACAAATAATTCCTGGGGTAAGTGTAAAATCAGCAGGGACAAAGACGGAATTGATATTTCTTATCTACGTTCAGATGGTACAAAAGGAGAAAAACGTGTGGATTACCGTTACTGTGCTGACCTGATTCTGCACATGATAGAGAAAAACAACTACCTGACAGAGGAAATTTTTGAACGTTTTAAAGAAGCGCCGGAAGCATTTGCAGCAATGCCCTGGTTCATGGAGATATACCATGAATATAAGGAACTTATGCGGCAGGAGCCAGACTTTGAGGGAGTCAGTATTGATGGGGCAGAAGAGCAGGAAAAGTTTGATGACAAACTGACTGATTTATCCGGCAGGCAGCAAAAAGTGAACTTCCGCTTTGAGGACGAAGAACTTCCAAAAGGCGGACAGAAAACAAGATACCAGTGGAACGTAGAGGCAATCCGTCTGTTAAAGAAAATAGAATATGAGGACAGAACAGCTACGCCGGAAGAACAGAAAGTGCTTGCACGGTATGCAGGATGGGGAGGCATAGCGCAGGCTTTTGATGAAAGAAACGAAAACTGGCAGAAAGAGTATGTCGAGTTGAAAGAACTTCTTTCTCAATCAGAATATGAGAATGCAAGAGAAAGTGTCAACACAGCATTTTACACTTCTCCTGTTATCACACAGGCAGTTTACAGTGCATTGGAAAAATTTGGTTTCCGAAAAGGAAGTATTTTAGAGCCGGCGCTTGGCGTCGGTCATTTTTTTGGAACATTACCGGAGACCATGCAGGAGAGCAGACTTTATGGCGTGGAAAAAGATGACATCAGCGGGCGGATTGCAAAGCTGCTGTATCCAAAAGCGCAGATAAAAGTAATGGGATTTGAAGAAACACAGTACCCGGATAATTTTTTTGATGTTGCAGTGGGGAATGTGCCATTTGGTGATTACAAGCTCTATGACGCGAAATATACAAAAAATAATTTCCGTATCCACGACTACTTTTTTGCAAAGGCACTGGATAAGGTCAGACCGGGAGGCATTGTGGCCTTCATCACAAGCAAAGGGACGCTTGACAAGGCGAACCCTTCCGTAAGGAAATATCTTGCGGAGCGGGCGGAACTGTTAGGGGCAATCCGGCTTCCCAATACAGCTTTCAGGGACAGCGCAGGAACGGATGTCACCAGCGACATCCTGTTTCTGCAGAAAAGGGAAAGAAAAATTGTGTCGGAGTCGGACTGGGTACATCTTGGAAAAACAGAGGAAGGCATAGCGGTTAATTCTTATTTTGTGGAACATCCGGAAATGATGCTCGGAACAATGGAGTATGATATCCGCATGTTTGGGAATGGCAGCAAATACACAAGCTGTGTCAACCACGATGAAAACTTTGACTTAAAATCAGCATTGGAAGCAGCAGTAGTACAGCTTGCCGGCAGGATTACCAACGTGGCGGAGTTTGCAGGAGAGGAGGAAAGCACAAAGGACGTCATCGAGGCTGATCCTGATGTAAAGAATTACACCTACACCTTTGTAGATGGGAAACTCTATTACCGTGAAAATTCTGTTATGTACCACAAGGAAGTATCGGCTATGGCAGAGGAACGCATACGATATATGGATGAAATCCGCACAATCACAAGACAGCTTATTTTTATCCAGGTGGAAGGGTGCAGCAAAGAGGAATTAGAAAGCCAGCAGAAACTTCTGAATGAAAAGTATGATACTTATGTGAAAAAATACGGGCCGCTGACCGGGAGAGGAAATGGTCAGGCATTCCGTGATGATGCAGATTATCCTCTGTTATGTTCTCTTGAAGTTGTAGACGAAGAAGGGAGAGCAGAAAAAGCAGATATGTTCTACAGGCAGACAATCCGCGCAAAGAATCAGATAGAGCATGTGGAGACTGCGGTAGAGGCGTTGAATGTATCTGTTAATGAGTTTGGTTCGGTCAATATCCCGTTTATGTTAAGTATTTATGAGCCGGATATCAGCAAAAATATGAAGGACCTGCCAGAAGGCAGGAGGCTTTTACCTGATATGGAGTCGGAAGTAAAAAGAGAGGTTCTTTTAAAGGAGCTGGAGGGACTTGTGTATCTGGAACCTGCGGAATATGACTCTGACAACCTGAATATGGGATGGAAAACAGCGGATGAATATCTGACCGGCAATGTGCGTGATAAGTTAAGAATTGCGGAAGTTTACAGGAAGGAAAAACCAGAGTTATTCAGTATAAATGTGGAATCGCTGAAAAATGTGCAGCCGGAGAATCTTGACGCATCTGAAATCGACGTGCGAATCGGAACTACATGGATTGAACCGGAAGATTATGAACAATTCATTTATGAGCTTCTGAAAACACCGCCCAGGGCAAGAGCACTGCGGACAGAATGGAGCAGTTCCGGCATGCAGGTAAAACTCAACCCTTATAACATGAACTGGTTTATTGAGGGGAAATGGCTTGATAACAGCTCTGTTGCTGCGACAGAAACATACGGAACAAAACGGATTGACGCTTATTCCATTTTTGAGGAAACCTTAAATCTGCGTACCGTTACAGTCCGTGACAGAGTGGATGACAGCGATGGCAGGTATCATTATGTTGTAAATAAGAAGGAAACCATGATTGCAAGGGAAAAGCAGAACCAGATGAAAGAGGCTTTTCAAAACTGGATATTTAAAGAACCGGAAAGAAGGAAGAAATATGTGGATTATTACAATGAGACGTTTAACAATATCCGCTTGCGGGAATATAATGGTTCACATCTGACATTCCCCGGCATGAATCCGGAGATTAAACTGCGTGACCACCAGAAAAATGCAGTCGCAAGAATCCTTCTCGGTGGGAATACGCTGCTTGCACATTGTGTAGGGGCAGGAAAAACTTTTACGATGATGGCGGCATGTATGGAACAGCGGCGGCTTGGCCTTGCCAACAAGAACGTTATTGTCGTGCCGAAGTCCATCGTAGGGCAGACAGCAGGGGAGTTCATGCGGCTGTACCCGTCTGCTAATATTCTTGTAGCAACGGAGCGTGACTTTGAAAAGAGCCGTAGGAAGCAGTTTGTGTCACGCATTGCAACCGGGGATTATGATTGTATTATTATGTCCCATTCGCAGTTTGAGAAAATACCAATCTCAGGGGAACGAAAAGAACGTATGCTGCAGGCACAGATACAGGAGATTTCTAATGCGATTGACGAAGTCAAGGCAGAAAAAGGGGAGCGGTGGAGCATTAAGCAGATGGAGGCACAGAAGAAAAAACTGGACGAGCAGCTAAAAGCTCTGACGGAGGAAAGCCGCAAAGATGACCTGATTACTTTTGAAGAACTGGGTATTGACTCTATTATGGTAGACGAAGCACACCATTTTAAAAATATGTCGATTTTTTCTAAAATCAACAACGTGTCGGGCATATCCGGTACAGGCTCTAAAAAGGCAATGGATATGTATCTGAAATGTCAGTACCTTAATGAAATCAATGATGGGAGAGGCATTGTGTTTGCAACAGGAACTCCCGTGAGTAATACGATGTGTGAGCTGTATGTGATGCAGCTTTATCTGCAGAAAAATACATTAGAGCGGATGGGAATTTACCATTTTGATTCATGGGCGTCAAATTTTGGAGAGGTGACAACCGCACTGGAGCTGACTGTGGAAGGCAGCGGGTTTCGGTTTAAAAGTCGTTTTAACAAATTTACAAACGTGCCAGAGCTTATGACATCATTCCGTGAGGTTGCCGATGTGCAGACACCGGACATGCTCAATCTTCCTGTGCCTGCATTAAGGAGCGGAAAGCCAATTATCGTAGAGAGCGAGCCGGACTGGTATGTGAAGCAGGTTATGGAAGAATTTGCGAAACGTGCAGAAGCAATCCATGCAGGCGGTGTTGAGCCCAGTGTGGATAATTTCCTGAAAATCACAGGAGAGGCAAGGCTTTTAGGGACTGACGCAAGACTTCTGGAATTGGATGCGCCGAGCAACCCGGACGGGAAACTGAATAAAGTAGCAGCAAATGTGGCAGCCGAATATTTTTCCGGAAACAGGGAAGATAAAATCGGCTGCCAGCTTATTTTTTCGGATATCGGGACACCAAAAGCCACATGGACACCAGACTGGGAAGAGCGCATGATAAATGGCGGACAGTTTGACATTTACAATTATCTGAAAACAGAACTGGTAAAACAGGGAATTCCGGCAGAAGAAATCGCTTTTATACATGACGCAAAGACCGATGCACAGCGGGAAGCTCTTTTCAGAGATATGAGAAGTGGCAGGAGAAAGATACTGATTGGTTCTACGGACCAGTGCGGGACGGGCGTAAACGTACAGGCGCACATCACAGCAATGCACCATGTGGATTGTCCGTGGAAGCCTTCAAGTATTGAACAGCGGGAAGGGCGTGGAGTGAGACAGGGAAATGAAAACGAGGAGGTGGCAATTTACCGTTATGTTACAAAGGGAACCTTTGACGCATATTCCTGGTCACTGGTGGAAAATAAGCAGCGTTTTATTTCGCAGATTATGACAAGCAGGGCAGTGTCAAGAACCTGTGAGGACATTGACGAGGCAACTCTTTCCTATGCGGAGATAAAAGCTGTGGCAACCGGGAACCCGCTGATAAAGGAAAAAATGCAGCTTGAAAACGATGTACAGCGGTTGAGGATGCTGAAAAGCAGTTATGACAGCCAGCGCTATTCCTTACAGGATAATTTCATGATACGTTATCCGAAACTCATGAAAGCGGCAGCTGAAAAGCTGGCATGTGTGCGTGAGGACGCAAAAAATGCAGAGGATGCACTGATTTCAGAATCAGATTTTGCTGTTACGATAGATATTGCTGGAAAAAGTACAAAATTTGCTGAGAGGACAGATGGCGGAACAGTTATGTTACAGGAAATCAGTAAGCACAAAAACGGGGGAATTACTCATATTGGAAGTTTTAAGGGGTTTGAGCTTTTGATAGAAAAAAACTTCATCGGTGTAAACTATATGGTTTTGCGGGGGAAGACTGACTACAAGGCAGAACTCTCGACAAGTCCTGTTGGAAATATGTTGAAGCTGGAAAATCTCTGCCATGGTATATCTTCTAAAGTACCGGAACTGGAAAAAATGCTTGAACAATACCAGCGTGATTTGGAGCAGGCCAAAGAGGAATATGAAAAACCGTTCATGCAGGAAGAGGAACTGAAAGAGAAAACCGCACGTCTGAATGAGCTGAATGTGCAGTTGGATTTAGAGAAAGAAAAGGTGGAAAATGTAGAGTTGTGTGAAAAACAGGACAATGAAAAGGCAGCGGAGCCGGGCAGTGATCATATGGATTACTGCAGTCAGCCGCTGGGAAAAGAGGGAAGATGATACGGAAAATTCTGGCAGCAATATTTATTATGGCGGGGCTGGCGGCTATGTCAGTTCCATTTTTTTATTATTTTTACGGGAATCAAAAGTCTGCTGAACTGATAAAACAGTTTGAACAAAGTGCAGAACAGGCGTATAGGAAGGACGGAAAAAAAGAGGAAAAGCGGGAGAATGAAGCAGAGGATGAGTGCGCCAAAATTCCCGGTCATTTTAAAGATGTATCCTTGCTTTCATCCGGGGATGTGATTGGTTTGATTGAGATAGAGGCTTTAGACCTGAAATATCCTATTGTGGAAGGTACAGACAGCAAACAGCTTGCCCATGGAATTGGCCATATACCAAATACTGCAGCAATCGGTGAAAAAGGAAACTGTGTACTTGCCGGACACAGAGGGAGCAGGTATGGTGCTTATTTTAAGTATCTGAACAGACTTTCTCAGGGGAATATAATAAAAATTACAGATAAGGAAGGAAACGTATATCAGTATGAAGTCATTTCATGGGAAGTTGTGGAACCATATGATAATTCCGTAAAAGCACAGGGTGAGGAAAAGAAACTTACTCTGATTACCTGTGAGAACAGCGGAACCATGCGCCTGGTGTATCACTGTGCCTGTAAGGGGTGAAATAAGATGGAGAAGAGCAGAAAAGAATACAGATTTGGAACAGGAACCCTGCGAGGTAAAGGGAAATCGGGAAGGAGTTAATACATGGAAAAGGCATACAGACTGGAGAAAGTGGAAGAAATCCTTGCGGAGATGGAGGAACTTGCAGAAGTGCCGGACGACATTATGGAAAGTGAGGAGGATTATCAGATTGTCATCAGCGGGTGGCGGGTTAATATTCCGGAACTGGGACTTGACCTGCATGAGGGAATGTTTTGTTATTATGACGAGCAGGAAAAAGCGTATCTGCCTGATTTTGCAGTCACTGTGGTGAAAGAGGAAGGGCATGAGGAATGGATTTACTATGAACAGGATGGTTTTGTGATAACACTGGCAAATTACCTCCACGGAAAAATGAAACTGGAGCATCTGGAACAATTATTTTGCTTTATTTGTATGCCGGATAGCATCCTGCCAGGGGGAAAATGAATCTGCCTGAAACTTTAAGAGTGGAGGCCGGTTCAGATAATAAAAAATATTTTAGCGTCCTAAAGGACAGAAAAGGAGGAAATTATGGCGTATTCAATCCAGTTAAATGCAGTCAATAACCCTGAAAAAAGTGTGAAGGCATTTGCAACCGTTATATTTGGAAATAGCTTCAAGGTCACAAATGTGGCGGTGATTGAGGGGAGCAAGGGTAATTTTATATCCATGCCCAGTTTTCGCACGAAAGAGAGAGATGAATATAATAATCCGGTTTATAAGGACGTATGCTTTCCGATTACAAAAGAGTTTCGTGAAGAACTGTATGAGGACATTTTAAAACTTTATGGCGAAATGGAGCAGACAGGAAAGGCAGAGGTCAGGCTGGAGACTGAAAAGTCGGACGAACCGGAGTTTACGGTACAGGTAAAGCCCTTTGCCCGTGAGGGCAGCAATATGGTAGGATTTGCAAACATCGTGCTGAATGGCAGTTTCGTAGTAGGGAACGTGAGTGTGGTGCAGGGCAGGAATGGAATATTTGTGGCAATGCCATCCTATAAGGCAGGTAACAAATATAAGGATGTATGTTTTCCAATTACAAAAGAGTTCAGAGAAAAACTCAACAATGTGGTGATAGATGCCTATCAGGAGGCAAAGGAACAGGCAATGCAGGAGGAACAGGAACGTGCTTCAAAGCAGGTGAAGACAGATGAAAAAGAATTTATGAAATACAGTGGGGAAGAGCTGCCATTTCGTTAAACAGCAGTGAAAATCAGGAAAAAGAAGCAGGGCAGGTGACTGCCCTGCGGGAAGGACAGGAGGTATGTAGTTTACAAAGGAAAAAGTATGGATAATACAATAGTGGAAAATAGAAAGAAAAATTTGCATTAAATTTAAGGTAGCGGAATTTTTCAGAATCAGGGAAAAGGAATATAAGGAGAAATCCTTAGGAACAGAATTGATAAAAGAGCAAGCAAAGAAAAGCTACTGTTCAGTATTTTGAATAGAGCAAAGGCTTTTGAAATATATGAAGAAAAAATGTAGAGGAAATAGGAGTTATTTTAGAAAAAGAGGGTATTAGTTGTAAACAGTCGATAAGGTAGAAAGAGATATGGGAGTAAAATCTCATATCTTTTTTGAATCAAATGAAACTGGACATGTCTAGACTGTGATTTGTGCTATAATCAATATATATTTTATTTATTGAAGGAGAAAAAATTATGAATATACTTATTATTGGGAATGGCTTTGATTTGGCACATGGATTACCTACGAAATATGGTGATTTTCTTGATTTTTGTGAAAAGGCAAGAAGAATTTATACTTTTTGTGAGGATGCATCTTTAAACGATTATAAATGTGATAATCTTGATAATTGGGAAACGAATGATGATATAAAAAATGTACTATTAGAGGCTTTTGATAAAAGAGAGTGCAAAAAAAATTTTAATGATAATAATACTTATAATTTGAAGGTTACAACATCAAATAAATTTTTGGATGAACTTTATACCTATATTCGTAAAAATACATGGTTGGAATATTTTTTAAATTGCCGATCTTCCATTGGAGGAAATTGGATTGATTTTGAAACAGAAATATCAAAGGTAATTCAAGTTTTGGATGAAGCAATAAATATAAAGAAAAGTGATAAAGAGCTTAAAGAGGTGCTAAAGGAGAAACATAACATATTGCTTGATGTTTATAAAGCATCAAAAGGAAGTGTGCAAAAAGCACTTAAAGATGACACAACATTGATTGATTTTGCTGCGTTTTTGGATGAAGAATTGGGAAGATTGATTCGTGCATTAGAAATATATATTGCTGAATTTGTTAATAGAAGCTCAGTCACTGAAAAAAATGTAGATATAGAGAGTTTGAATTTGGATCATGTATTGTCCTTTAATTATTCTGATACATATGAAAGGATATATAGTAAGGGAAAGAAAGTTGAATGTGATTATATTCATGGGAAAGCAGACATTAGTAAAAATGTAAATACCAGTAATCTTGTTCTGGGAATTGACGAATATCTGGATGATGATAAAAAAGATAAGGACTTGGAATTGTTGTCATTTAAAAAATTTTACCAAAGAATATATAAATCTACAGGAAATAAGTATTTGGAGTGGGTAGATGAGATTAAAGACGGTTATGCTGATTATCTAAATCCACATTTACTTTCGGGGAAGATAGAATATCCTGGGCATATGCTATATATATTTGGACATTCTTTAGATATCACTGATAAGGATGTTTTGAAAATGTTTATTTGCAATGACAATGTCCAAACAAAAATATTCTATTATCGGAAAAATCAAGAAGATAAAGCAGAACTTGGGAAATTGATAAGGAATTTAATATTGATAATGGGACAAGAGGAATTAGTACGAAGAACGGGAGGAGCCCATAAGACTATTGAATTTGTGCCACAGACTGTAATGTGAATGAAAAATAGAAGATGAATGATAATTTATTATAATATTGATGTTAGAGAAAGTTGCCGATAACAATATAATAGTTATATTACAAATCAAGGATATTTATAGTGTTATTATTTTAATTTTGGAGGATTCTAATGACTGATAATCAAATTACTGAAGAAACATTGAGATATTTATCAGATACATCATATAATTATGCAATTTTAATTGATGGGGAATGGGGATGCGGAAAAACTTTTTTTATTCAAAAGATTCTGAAAAGACAAATTGAAGAAAAAGAAAAAAACTCTGAACAACCTAGAAAAGTCAAATATATTTCATTATATGGCTGCAAAACTGTTCAGGATATTCAAGAAAATATTATTTGGGGATTTGAGGAAGAAGCCAGAGAGAAGTTAAAAAATATAAAAGGAGATAATAGTTATGGTGCTAAAGTCGGGGGTAATATTTTATTGTCATCAAGAAAAATTGGGAGTGCGATATGGAAAAAATTTTCAAACGGTATAAATGCATATGATATAGCATCAGACTGGTTACCGATGAAATCATACATATTTGTATTTGATGACATTGAACGGTGTGATTGCCCTTTAAATGAGTTGTTTGGATTTATAAATGGTTTAGTTGAACATGAAGGGGCGAAAGTAATTTTGGTTGCTTATGAAAAAGAGATTTTTGTACATGGAGCAACTGTACAAAAAGAATTACAGTATTTACTGACATTAAATGATAAAATTAAGTGGCCTACAAAAAATGAAAACAGTTTATATAAGGAGAAGAAAACAGGGGATGGAGTGAGTCTTGAAGAACTGGAAGAAAAGAGGAAGATTTTATTCTCAGATGGAGAAGTTGATACTGAATATCGAAAAATAAGAGAAAAACTTATCGGGGTGACATTACACTATCAACCAGACATTAAAAATATTGTAAAAACAATAATAGAGAACAGTGATGCTGAAAATACTTTAAAGGAGGGTTTGCTGGAAAATATAGATAGCTTTTATTTAGTCATGGATATGTATGGCCACCATAACCTGCGTACATTTCAGTTTTTCTTGTCAAAAATATGTTACTTGTATGCTAAACTTCATTGTATTAGCGTTGAAGAAGAATATAAAAAGGAACTGTTGTATTTTTTAATAGGGGACGGTTTTAGGTGGGCTGTTCAATTTAAAGGTAATATACCAGTGCCAACAGATGGCTGGGAAAGAGCGGTATATGAGGCGAGAAAAAAATCAGAATCAATAAAATTGTATGTGGAGACTGGAGAGTTTAATGAAAATAAATTTGAAGAAGAGCTAATGAAGTATGTAGAAATTGAATTAAAAAATAAACTTTCAGATAATGACCCAGTTAATTTACTGCATCACCAGTATTACTATCATACTCAAAAATGGTGCGAGGAAAGATTAGAAGAAGTAAAACAAAGACTTCAGTGTGGAAAATATCCGTTATTTGTATATACTGAGATAATTGTTTTAATTGCTAATTTGATTGAGATTGGCTTTTCAGATTCATATATGACAGATGTAAAAAATCTAATGGTGGAGAATATAATGGGAATGAATACACCTGTAAAATTAGATAATGATGTATTTTTTATTGAAGAAGGAGAACGTAAACAAAAGGTGATTAATATTATTGATGAGATAAATTCAGTAATTATCGCTCAAGATAAGCAGATAAAGCAAAAAACAATTGAAGAAATACTTTCCAGTGAAAGATGGGTAGAGCAATTGAATGAATATACAGAGTCTGATAATTATAAATTATTTATGGATATTTCAATATTTGCGAAAGCTGATTCAAACCGGTGGATTAAAGCTATAACAGAGGCTTCTGTTGAGGATATTGATTTGTTTCGTCATTGGTTAAGCAGACATTTCCCCTCAAATGTCATACGAGAAAATGCCAAGATTGATTTGCCTGTTATTAAGGAAATCATAGAGGGAATTATAACTGAAGATGAAAATGATTTGATAAAAAGAGCAAACTTGTCATGGCTGAAGCAGCAAATGATGAGTATTCTCAAATTATATAAGGTAGCTTAAATTTCGAATGGTTTGAAATAATGGAACTTACTGACCACGTATTCCAATTTGGAACAATGCATTCAAACATGAACTATGGTGCATTATTTAGTGATTAAAAGATTTTTATACTGGCAGTAAAGGAAATTGACAGTGTTTTTAAGATAGCAATAAACTTAATTAGAGCCAGATTTTTCCAAACTGCAAAAACCTGGCTTTTTAAGTGTTCTAATTTGCAATAATGAATAAGATAAATAAAATATTTTAAAAAAAATATATGCTTAAAGATTTGTCATACTTTTAAAGTACTAGCGGAAAGATTGGATAAATGTAAAGATAATGGTGCATAGTAACAATTAGCATACATTAGTGAAATTAGCTGGTAAGGTAAGACAATGGAAAAGCGGGTATTTGGTCAAAGAATAAACTATATAAGAAAATCTCAGAAGATTACATCAGAGCAATTAGCAGAGATGTGTGATGTGAATGCCGGCCATATCAGGCAAATTGAGTCAGGAATACGTTTGCCCAGTCTCAATGTATTTATAGAAATCTGTAACAGTTTAAAAATATCACCAGAGTATTTATTAGAGAATGAACTTAAAGAGTGTAAACAATATGACAGCGCATATGGAAAGATTATTGAGAAAATGGATAAATTGTCACCGCAGCAATTAGATTTACTGGATAGTTTATTGGAAACGTATATTACGAAATCAGGTTATGTCGAATAGTTTGAAGGAGTAGTCGAATATTCAAAGAATATGTCGATTTGTTTTTGTAGACTTTTTTGCAACTATGAGGTAACATTATAACATAAAGCACACAAAAACAGGCAACAAGAGAAAGGAGAGATGCATGAAAACAGAATAGTATTATTACAGAAAGCAGAAGGCTTTTATTTTTTTAAAAGCATAGAACGCAAATGCGATATTGAAAATATATCCAAGGGAACTAATGAAATATCCCCTATCCAGTTAGAATAGATACAGAGTAAGAATGGATAGAGGTGCTGACATTTGGATGATAATTTTGTCGTGAAACGAATCTTAGAATTGTGTGAAAAAAAGCATATGAGTCAATATGAATTGGCGAAGCAGGCAGGGATGACTCAGTCGTCCATTTCAACGATTATAAGCCGCGGAAGTATGCCCAGGATTTCAACTTTAGAACAGATTTGTAAAGGATTTGGCATTACGCTGGCACAGTTTTTTACAGTAGATGGCAGTTGTCCAGACCTGTCAGATGAGCAATTAAAGGCAATGGATATGTGGGAAAGTTTATCTGGAAAAGAGAAAATAGCATTAGAGCGTTTTGTGGGTATATTAAAAGACATGAGATAAAAGGGCAGCCTTTGCTAAACTGAATTTTTTGAAAGGTTTTAACAAAACAAATTATTTCCTGAGGTTATTTTTTCTGATAAAAAAATTGAATGAAATGATTGAATGCCGGAGAAAATTTGGAATAGTTTTAGCTGTTTTTCTTTTTAATATTTTTGATTGTATTGAAAAAATCAAACAATATTTTATAAGAAAGTAAAATACACCTGTTCTGGAAGAAAAAGTGAAATGCGGGAGAGAATTTTAAATTGGATAATTCATCAAAGAGCATACATATGATAAAAATAATTTAGATAGTATAACTTTGAAAAAGAGCCAATGAAAGGGTGTAAAAAAATGTACGAAATAAAAGAAAGATTAAAAATAATTGCCGGAGAAATGATGAATCAGACGTTACAGAAACTTTTAAATGAGGATAAATCATATCAGGAAATTTCCGGGGAGGAACGTAAAGCATATGAGGCATATGAAAAATTAGCATTATCTGAAGAACAGCGCCGGATCGTAGATATTTTGCTTGCAAAAAATAACGAGGCACAATTTGAGTACCATGATAATGCGTACCTGGCCGGTATGTTGGATGCTTATGTGGTTTTTCAACAGTTCGGATTAATAGAAAAATAAATTTTGTGTGAAGATAGATTTGAAAATTGTATGATTGTAAAAATATAAAATTTTTAAAGATGCCATGTGATTACATGGTGTCTTTTTTCGTTTGTGGCAGAACTTTGTAATGTTCTTATTTCCTGCTTATATGAAGGAGCGAAAAAGAGAAGGAGTGGAATGTATGCCATATTCTGAAAATTTCAAGGTTTATAAATTCAAATAAAAACGACTAAACGAATATCTTTAGTTTCGTTTAGTCGTAATCTGATTTTTTAAATTCCACAACATCCGTAATTTCACAGTCTAACATCATGCAGATATCGTGTAGTGTATTTAATGTGATACTTTTATTTTTTCGCAATGAATCCAGAGTACCTGTACTGAATCCATATTCTTTAATCAATGCATATTGGCTGATATTTTTCTTTTTCAGTGTGTCCCATAGCGGCTTGTAGCTGATGATAATAATCACTTCCCTGTATCAATCTATATTGAATATTATAGGGAAATGCTTCTTTTTCTACGTTGCCGAATATCCGGCAATAAAATAGTATCTGACGATTTTATTCGTTATTTTTTTCCGGTTTGATAATTTCAACTACATCCCAGATTTCACAGTCCAGCATGATACAGATATCTTCCAGAGTTTTCATAGTGATACTGTTATTTTTCCTTAAAGTGTCTAATGTTCCTGTGCTGAAATTATAATTATTTATCAGTTGATATTGGGTAATGCCCTTTTCCTTTAAGGTTGTCCAAAATGGTGCATAGCTGATAATATCACTCACCTCTTTCCTGCAAACTTATTATAAAAAACATTTGCTGGTTGAACATTACCGAATATCCGGCTATAATAGTGTTACCGGATATTCGGCAATCAGGAGGGAAAATTATGATTTCAGATATTTTTGCAGAGGAAGTAAAAAAAGAAGGAGAAATTTTTTTATCTTTATGCAGCCTGGAAGATAAACAGAAACTGACAGGCCAGATTCCCATGACTTATCAGGATTATCTGCGTATTATTTGCATTATTCATAATATAGATTTGATGCACTATGAAATAAAAATCAATGAAGAGTTTCCGGAATTTTACATAATGATGGAAGAAATGTTGGAACGTCACAGAGATATTGTGAAAGAATATCCAGATTATTATGAGGACGAAGGCTGGTATCAGAGAGAAAGAAAGTGGCTCATTGATTTCTGCAGTCAGATTTCTGATGAACATCAACAGGAGAAATATGTTCAATTATTGATGGTTTATTGATAGTTCCAGCTTTTCCTGCTATAATAATGCCAGTTTCCTATGGCCATATGATCAAAAATCAGTATTTTACAATGTACTATGAAAAACAGAAAAAATTACCTGAAAGCTCGCAGCAGACGGTTTAAATGGAAATTGACAGGATGGCATTCTGATTCTGAATGCTCTCTGTGCGGGCAGAAAACAATTTTCCATATTTACAGATATGATTCATGGTGCTGTGCCTCATGCAATCTGTGGCTGGACGACACCTGTGACGATCCTGACTGCCCATTTTGCAGCAACAGGCCTTCCACCCCGCTGGAAGCATATAACAGCATTGATACAGAAGCTGGCAGCGCAATCCGTAAAAAAGACTGGAGACGAAAGAATTATCAGCATAAAATGGATGGCATGTGGAAACATAAAAAACAACAGGAAACCATTTTACGCTGTAAAAAAGCGGACAGGTCCGCTTCAACTTCCTGAATCCCTCACTCATGAGGGACCTGGGCGCTTTGCCGCGCGTGAGCGGATTGCACAGCAATTGATTTCCGCTCCGCGAGCTGCGCATCCCGCCCGGAGGGATTTCTCTTATAGGAAATCTATATACTTTAGCACTTCATAGTAACACGGTATTTCCTATAAGAGAAAAATCGGAATCATACCTGATTCCCACAGGCAGAACATTACCGTGTTCTGCCTGAATTTTGTCAAACAGGAGGAAACAGACATGTGTCAGAAAACTTATATCTGTATTGATTTGAAATCTTTCTATGCGTCTGTGGAATGCGTGGAACGGGGGTTGGACCCACTGACCACCAATCTGGTGGTGGCAGACCCGGAACGTACAGAAAAAACCATTTGTCTCGCAGTTTCCCCTTCCATGAAAAGAGCAGGAGTACCCGGAAGATGCCGGGTATTTGAAATCCCGCCGAATATAAAATATATCATGGCGCCTCCCAGAATGCAGCTTTATATTGATTATTCCGCAGAAATTTACGGTATCTATCTGAAATATATCGCCAAAGAAGATATCCATCCCTATTCCATTGATGAAGTATTTATGGATATCACAGATTATCTGTCCATGTACCGTCTGACAGCCGAAGAACTGTGCCGGAAAATGATACTGGATGTACTGGAAACCACCGGTATAACCGCCGCCGCTGGAATTGGGACAAATCTGTATCTGGCAAAAATTGCCCTGGATATCACCGCCAAACACGTGGAACTGTCTTCTGGTTTCCGAAAGGGGACAGCCATCCCCATTGGTACGTTAGACGAGGAATCCTATCAGAAAACCCTGTGGGACCACAAACCACTGACAGATTTCTGGAGAATCGGACCCGGAACCGCCAGGCGGCTGGAACGGGTGGGCATCCATACCATGAAAGAAATTACAGAGGCCGACGAAACTATGCTGTACCATCTTTTCGGTGTTGACGCAGAACTCCTGATTGACCATGCATGGGGCAGGGAATCCACTACCATGGCGGACATTAAAAATTATAAGTCAAAAGATACTTCCATTTCCAGCGGACAGGTGCTGAGTTGTGATTACAGTTTTGAAGACGGGAAACTGATTGTAGAAGAAATGGCAGACCTTCTCTGCCTGGAACTGGTGGATAAAGGGCTGGTTACCAGCTCCATCACCCTGCATGTGGGATATTCCCCACGTTCCGGCAGAAAATCCGCCCATGGAACAACTGCCATGACGCTGACAACCAGTTCCGCCAGAGCAATTATTTCCTGCGCTCTGAACCTGTATGAACAGATTGTTGACCAGTATACCCCTATCCATCGGGTAAATCTGAGTTTTAACCATGTTATGGACGAGCTGTATCAGCAGTATGACCTGTTTACAGACCCGGCAGCTCTGGAACGGGAACACCAGCTCCAGAAAGTCATGCTTGACATTAAGGAAAAGTATGGGAAAAATGCTATTCTGAAAGGAATGAATCTGCAGAAAAATGCCACTACCATGGAACGGAACCAACAGATTGGAGGACATAAAAGTGGTACGAACTAAAATGAACCGGGAAGAACGTGCAAAACAGTTTATGCCCTTTGCCGCCTTAAAAGGCTATCCGGAGGCTCTGCGAAAGAAGGAAAAAATCGTCGTCCCAAAGGCAGAACTGTCAGAAGAATATCAGGAGGAACTGAACCGCAGCCTTCTTCAGGTGAGAATCAATGATATCATATCGGTCACATATTTTCATAAAAATGAGTACCTGAAAGTAACCGGCATGGTATCCAGGATTGACAAATCTGCCAGACTGCTCCAGGTTGTAAATACGAAAATAGCTTTTGATGATATTTATCATATCAGCGGAGAAAACATTAAACAATATGAATGACAGAAAACATATCAGATGCCAAAGGGACTGCTCTGAGATTTTAAGAATGATATTTGATGTCAGGTAAGTTTCGATATTTTGCAGTTTGTCTGATTTTATCGTATTTAGTGGAATACTTTTTATTGATTTTCTTTTATGATTAAGGTAATATATGTATTTGTTGAGAGGTTCCAAAGTTGGAGTTTTTGTAACGATAAACTGAGTGAAGAGAAACTTGTACTGAACGAAAAGCACTTAAATGCGGAATGATAGAAAAGCAAAATAAGTGTCCGGAAGAGAGTTAAGCATAGATAAAGCACAGAAGATGAATTTTATTTTCTGTGCTTTGTTTTGTGCACAGGCCCGCATAAAGAAGTTTACCGCTGATACAGCATATGAGCTTTGAGGCGGCAGGAAGAAAATCTTTCCTGCTCGATTACAGAAAATAAGGAAAAAGAAAGGCAATGGTAATATATGGTTTTGATAGATATAGTCCGTATGATAAAATTAACATAAGGGACGGACGGGAGTAGAAATAGAAGAAAAAATAAAGAATGGCATAGTCCATTTTTGCGTATCAGGAATCAAAATATTTATTAAAATATACATAGAAAGAATGCACAACGTCAAAAGTTATGGTGACAGGGTGCATTCTTTTTTTTATATTTGTCGAATTTTGGATGTATCTCGTATATTTTGCAGAAGTCCATCCGGTAACCATTTTATTTAAAGCAAGATGGAGGTTCAGATTATTTGGAAGACACAAAATATATTATTGCGGATAATGTGAAATTATACCGAAAAAAAGAAAACCTGACGCAGATGGAACTGGCAGAACGGGCAGAGTTATCTTTAGATTCTATAAAACGAGTAGAAAGTGGAAAGAAAACAATGTCTCTGGAGAATTTTTTAAGATTAACAGAAGCTCTTTGTGTATCATTACCGTTTTTGCTCTATGACCAGAAGAACGGAATACCAGATGAAGAGCGCATCAGGTGCATTTTGGAGGGAAAGGATGATAAGCAGAAAGAGTATCTGCTACATATGTTACAGGAAATGTCAGATGGGTTGGAGAAACTGGGATAAATATAGTATCAGAGCGGATGTTTGAAACAGAGATGCTAAATTTTTATTTTCCTATTGCTACTCAATATTAGATTTCCGATTATTTTCCTATTGTTATTTTCAAAAAGAAAACGTCTAATAAATGAAACGTATGTTTAGATAGAATGATATATCAGTTACAGGGAATTGCATTTGAAAAAGGCAATCCAATTTTTTAAGAAAGAATTGCTTTCATTGCTTTGGTTTATACTCAAGTAAATCAGAGATAGAACAATTCAGCGTATCACAAATTCGTATCAATACATCGGTATCTAATCTTGTGATTGTGTTGTTTAAATATCCATTTAACTGGGAGCGCTGTAATTCAGCACGTTGGCAGAATTTGTTTTTACTTAGTCCAGCATTTTCCAGTAATTTATCTAAATGGATTTCTATGGAACCACGTTCATTCAATGTAGGCACCCCCTATGATTATCTATTATAGACTTTTCAAATTTGAAATATCAGTTATAATATATTATTGATAGAAAGTTATGTTTAATTAGTTATACTATAAAAAGGGGGAATGAAAACAGGTTAGATTGTTTTAGACAGGATATAGGAAAAAGATAATACCTCAAACAAGCATAAAAAAGGAAGGGTGGCACATATGGATGTAGAAAAGTTTGCAGTTACACTTTTGGAAGAACTTGAAAAAGCAGAGCTTCCTGTAGTTGAGATGGAACGGGTAAAAAAGGGTTTATTTCAAATAAAAATATCTGACGGAAGCAAAGTTTTAATCAGAATAGGGGGACATGAATCAGAGCAGGAAGCAACTTTTCCAAATGTGAGGGATGAAAATAACAGAATACATGAAATTTATAAACGTTTTATAAACAGTTGGGAATATAACCAGGTATTGATGCATAATGATTTTGACATTGAATGGTTAAAAAGAGAGCTTAATATAGAGGATTATCGCAGGCTGGAGGATTACTTCCTATATTATTGTTCAAAAAATGATGAACTTTTATTTAAACTGGGATTCCAATATGCATGGTCGCTGTTTCATGAATGTTCAACAAAGGAAAAATTTGGGGAAAATGATAAATAATTTTGCCAGGCATCATTCTGAAAAGAGAAATGAAACATAGAAAATATGCGTAAGAAAGCAATCTGTGAATGACAGAGGTGATAAAAAACAGATTTCAGATTTATCTGAAGTCTGTTTTTTTATGTACAAGCCCGTAGATGGAAATTTATCGCTGATGCGGCATGTGAGGTGCTCGACGAGTAGTGGAGAAAAACTTTCCCCTGCTTAATCGTACAAGCTGCTAAGTGGGCAGAAGTAGTGTTATACGGTCTTATCCCGATTGTCCGGGTGGCATATATCAGCTATAAATAGCGGATTCCGGCACTCTGAAAAGGATTCCTTTTCAGTTATTATAATTACAGGTTTGAAAGAACCATGAGAATTTACAATTAAATAGGACACGCATACACCTGATTTTATTTTCGCCTTTTATCTGTTTTGTATTTATAGGGATAGAGGGTGGCAGAACCCCGTTTCGTGCTGTGACTTACCTCATATTGTTTATGTAGTCTAATCAATATGTGTCTGTGAAGGTAAAGAGCAGAGGGTTGTGCCTACTGATTTGGCAATCAGAGATAATGAGATAAAACAGCGCCGGAATTTCAGCAGAAAGCATTTTCCGGGAGTGGCTGCCTGTAGATTCCGTCTGGTTGGGCATGATGGAAATGCAGCGAGGGATGGCAGACGTCCCAGTGTATGTTACCCGGTTCGGGGACAAGTGAGAACTTTTTAGATTGAACAGAGAGGTAATGTGGCGGAAACGCCACGTTATCCTCTGATACAGGCAGGCCTTGCAGTTATCAGATAACAGCAGACAAGGCTTTTCTGTATGAGAGGATAATGCCGGCAAAAACTTCTCTTTGTTGCAGTGAACATAAATGAAGAAAGGACAAGTGATTATCATGTGCAGTAATGTGAAAAGTTATAATATCAATTTATCCTGCCATCCGGCAGTTATGTTTATGAATTCCAACAAATCAGAAATCAATATTCGTAAGATGATTCAGGAGAATCGGCAGATATGCAGTATGGCAGGAATTTCTTTGATGAAGGAATGTATTATTCATAAAGGGCCAGGCAGAGATATTGACAGAGAGGCAGTGAATATGTTGATTGTTCTGCTGCTCACCGGAAAGTATGACACAATTGTTGTAAAAGAATTGACAGATATAACAGATGATAAATCAGATTTAGAAGAATTTATGCGAGACACAGCAGGTATTGGTGTAGGCTTTTTTGAAATTTCTACCATGCGCTATTATATATATGAAGAAATGGGGCGTTCGGCTGGTGAGAAAAGACCTGTGTGGAAAGAGGAGAAGACTGCGGATGAAGATACGAAGAGGTGACATATTGTATGTAGACCTGGGAGTACAATATCAGGGAAATATGCAGGGCGGTATGCGTCCGGCAGTGGTAGTCAGTAACAATCGGGCAAATAGATACAGTACTGTGATTACAATTGTGCCATTGTCCACGAAAATTTATAAAAAGCAGAACCTTCCTACTCATGTTTTTGTATCATCCTGTAAAGCAGATGGTTTGGAACAGCACAGCATAGCCTTGTGCGAACAGGTAACAGCTCTGTACCATGACTGTATCATAGAATATATGGGAAGAGTGGATGAAAATACTCTTGAAAGGATTACCACAGGAGTCCAGGTGCAGGTGGGAGTTTTTGATAAATATAATTAAAATGAGAAAATAATTATCGCACTGCGGAGGAACGGGATGACATCGCAGAAGCGACCTGCCGCAGGCGGAGAATTCTGCTTTGCAGGATTCTTTCTTAATCTTATAGGAAACGGAAATGGTTAGCCTGCTTTTTCCATACACAGGCTGTATGTCATAGGACAATCTGATGGAAGAATAAATATTATAAGGAATGGTACAGGAGGAAGATTGTAAATGTTTGGTATAACAGATGAAGTACTGGACGAGATGGAATCCGTGGATGTCCGTACAGTAGATATTAATACACTGACAGATATCAGAGATGTCAAAATTGATACAAAACTTCCAGTTGAAAAAAAGTTGGCTCTTTTTGCGGAACAGACAAATAATCTTTTTGTACATCGTATCGGTGATTATGTGGTAAAAGTCAGATTTCAGAAAGAAGGGCCGACGATAGATGATAAAATGAAAGAGTATATCAGACATTTGGCGGAAATTCATATTTAAAAAGAATCAAAAGGTCTTGAAAGAATCGAAAAGTTATGTTAGCCTTAAATCAGGACATATCAGTGGTTGCTTTTGATTTATGGTTACCTGCTACTTAAACCATAAGTCAGGAGTGATAGAATGAATAAAAGACAATTTCTA
Organism: Lachnospiraceae bacterium; assembly: GCA_022792535.1. GTDB lineage: Bacteria > Bacillota > Clostridia > Lachnospirales > Lachnospiraceae > Petralouisia. The sequence goes on along the minus strand of JAAWBG010000056.1, from coordinate 37,622 downwards.
GCAGCTATGTACCTCCGTCTTTCCAGGGATGACAGTGATGTGGGAAATGTGACGGACAGAGAGGGTAATCTGAAATCCGAAAGCAACAGTATCGGTAATCAGAGAGAGCTGATCAGAGCCTTTATCCATGAGCAGCAGAATATGGAACTTTATGATATTTATGTGGATGATGGATTTTCAGGCAGTAATTTCGACAGACCAGAATTTAAAAGAATGATGTGTGATATTGAGGCAGGAAAGGTTAATTGCGTCATTGTGAAAGACCTTTCCCGGTTCGGGCGTGATTATATTGAATCCGGAAGGTATATACAGAAAGTCTTTCCGGCTCTTTCTGTGCGCTTTATTGCACTCACGGACCATTATGACAGTTTTCAGACGGATGTATCGGAAAGTGGTATAGTTCTTCCTGTCAAAAATTTTATTAATGACGCATATTGCAGGGACATTTCCACAAAAATAAAAAGTCAGTTTGAAGTAAAGCGAAAAAAAGGAGAATGTATTGCGCCCTTTGCTCCATACGGATATAAAAAAGAGGAAAATAATAAAAATCGTCTTGTACCGGATGAATATGCAGCGGATGTTGTCAGAAAAATATTTTCCTGGAAGATGGAAGGCATGGCTGTTTCAGCCATTGCCGAAAAGCTGAATAAACTGGGGATTCTTTCTCCGAAAGAATATAAAAAATCTACAGGCGCTAATTATAAAGGAGGATTTTCCGGTGCGGTAAAATCGAAGTGGAGCAGTTCCACCATAAAACGAATACTGACAAATGAAACTTATTTAGGGCATATGGTACAGGGCAAGAGGGAGAAAATCAATTATAAGCTGAAAAAAAGTATAGATAAGCCGCAGGAGGAGTGGATAAAAGTAGAAAATACCCATGAGGCACTCATATCGGAGGACCAGTTTCAGGTGGTACAGAATCTGTTGAAAGCAGATGGCAGAATAAGTCCTGTAACAGAAGAAAACAGTTTGTTTACAGGAATCTTATTCTGCGGGGATTGTGGGGAGCAAATGATAAGGCGTGTGAATTGTTATAAAAATACCAGGAAAGTCTATTACATCTGCTCCACGAAAAACCGGGGTGAAGGTTGCAGCAGGCACAGTATTCCAGAAGAACATCTGAAAGAGATGGTTACGGAGCTGGTCAGACGTTATGCCAATTATTTTTTGGAAGAGAAAAACATATTTGAAACGGTTTTGGAAACGGAAGCTGATTTTGAATCTATTGTCCGATATGACACTGAGATTGCAAGGCTGAAGGGAGAACAGGATAAATACTATTCTCTTTGTTCCGGTCTGTATGAAGATTTAAAACAGGGGATTATTACGAAAGAAGAATTTAAAAGACTGCATGAGGAATTTAAACGGAAGGCAGCAGAGTTTGAAGAGGCCCAAAAAAAGCAGGAGGATATGATAAAAGAACTGTTTAAGAATGGTGTCATGTCGGCAGCACGTTTAAAGACAATGCAGGATTGTTCGGAGATAAAGGAGATAGACCGTCATACTCTTTGCAATATGGTGAAGAGGATTACAGTATTTGAGGACCGAAGGCTGGATATTGAATTTTATTATATGAATCAGTATCGTATCATGCGGGAAACAAACGAGAAATTATCTTCCGGGCCTCCCGCTATGTCCAAAGAGCAGGACAGAAACAAGGAAACACCCTTCGAGTGTCCCGCTATGTCCAAAGGGCAGGACAAGAACAAGGAAAGGAGTGCATAAAAATGGGCAGAATATCCAAAAGAAAAACATCAGGACAGCAGACAGAAGAAAAGTGCAGCGAATTAAGATTTAAGGCAGGGATATATGCAAGGCTCTCTTCCGACCAGGATGTCAGAAAAAACGAATCTCTGGAGGTTCAGATAGAAATAGCAAAAAAATTTGTGGAAGAGTTCAATGAACAGAAGACAGGAGAAGTGATTGACATTGTGGAATGCTATACTGATTTGGGGAAAACGGGAAGCAATTTTGAAAGAGAAGGTTTTCTGAGATTGTTACAGGACGTGAGGCTTGGAGACATTAATTGTGTTATTGTAAAAGATTTATCAAGGTTTGGGAGAAATTATCTGGAAGCGGGCAACTATATTGAAAAGATATTTCCTTTTTTGGGAGTGAGATTTATTGCAGTTGCAGATGGATTTGATACTGGAAAAGATGGAAATGAAAATAAGCAGATGGCTTCCGAAATTAAAAATCTTATAAATGACATGTATGCAAAGGATTTTTCCAAAAAGGCGAAGCTGCATTTAAAACAGCGGAGAGAAGAAGGTTCCTATGTAGGCGGTCCCCCGCCATATGGATACAGAGCAGAGTGGAACGGGAAGCGGCGGGTATTGCTGCCGGACGAAAATACACGGGATATTGTAACGTTTATTTATGAAAAGTTTGTGGAAACAGAAAATTATACCGCAGTTGCCGATGAATTAAACCGCAGACGTATTAATCCTCCGTATCAGTACAAGAAAACAAAGGAAGTGTACCATTCTGCTGCTGATGTCTTTTATAAAGGGTGGGATAAGGGTGCTGTAGAGAGAATTTTGAAGAGCGAAACCTATGTTGGAACCTTAGTGCAGGGAAAAACCAGTATTACCGCAAAGAACGAGAAAAACCGTATTCATAAGCCAGAGGATGACTGGGTGATTACGGAAGGTGCACATGAACCTTTGATTGAGGAAAAATTGTACAAGGATGCAGCGGAGGTCCGTAAGAAGATAAAAGCAAGGACAGCGTCGCATAAACACCATACAAAGGGTTATCCGTTAGAAGAAAATATTTTTGACAGTGTATTATACTGTGGCGTATGTGGCAGGAAGATGACGCGCAGTAGTCGTGTAAAACAATATGCAGATGGGGAAAAGGCAAGGCTTGACGGATATTTTTGTCTAAATGGAAAGGAAACAAAAGTCACAGTGTGCCCGGAATCAAACCGCATATCAAAAAGTGAGCTTTTGGATATTTTACTGCCTCTTATTCGTGTTGAATTTGAAGTTTTACTCAGTAAGCCTAAATGCTATGTGGACTATGGAAAGGATAAGATAGCAGAGGAAATAAAAAAAACAGAGGCAAATCTGCACAGGACAGAAGGCAATATAAGGCGTTTTCATGAAGAAGAAAGCAGCATTTATATGGACTATCGTATTGGAAAAGTCCCTCAGAAAGAGTATGTATCTTTTAAAATGAAACAGGAAGACAAGCTGGAAGAACTGAAAAAACAAAAACAGGAATGGGAAAAAGAAAAAAAGACATTGGAAAAACTGGAGACAAAATATCTTGCGGCCATAAAAGCGCTTTTAAAGATGAAAAGTGGAAAGGATTTGACAAAAGATATGGTAGAGGCTTTTATCTCGAAGATATATGTTTATCCGGGAAAACGGATAGAAGTTTTATTTACAGTTACGCCTGACAGCATTAAAGTATCTTCCGAAAACTCCTGTATGTCTGAGAGACGAGAGATAATGGAGAAGGGGTGAAGTAATGGAGAAAGTAGCAATGTATCTGCGTTTATCATTAGAAGATAAAAAAGATTTCTGTGATGGTGGAGTTGTGCAGAATGAAAGCAACAGTATTGGAAATCAGCGGAAACAGATTTTAGAATACATACATCGCGATTCTGAACTTTCAAAGTATAAGGTTTTGGAATTTAGTGATGATGGCTACTCTGGCACCAATATGGAAAGACCGGGTATGCAGAAATTATTAAAGGAGGTAAAGGCAAACAACATACGCTGTATCATTGTAAAAGATATGTCCCGTTTTTCAAGGGACTATATCGAAATTGGAACGTATTTGAATCAGATATTTCCTTTTATGGGAATCCGCTTCATTTCCCTTAACGATAATTATGACAGCCGAGAACATCAGGGAAGCACCATAGAGATAGATACAGCATTTCAGACACTTTTATATGACTTGTACAGCAAAGATATCTCGGTAAAGCTCAAGGCCTCTTTTAAAAATAAGTGTGCAAATGGAGAGTATGTTTTTGGCTGTGTTCCTTTTGGATATGAAAAGAGTGCGGAAATAAAAAATGCTGTTATAGTGAACGAGAAAGAAGCAGAGATTGTGCGTTATATATTCCATCTTGCTTTGCAGGGAAAAAGCAGTACACAGATTGCAAAACAGCTTTATGAAGAGAATGTACCGACAGCTGTACAAATTCGTAACCCGAATAAGGTGCAGAAAGATGGAAAAATTCATACGTGGAGTGCTCAGGCAATTCGAAGAATTTTAAATAACCGTTTTTACCTTGGCGAAATGACATATGGGAAATCTGTTGCACAGTCAGTAGGAAGCAAAAGACGTCTTGCTGTACCGAAAGAAGAATGGAAAGTGATATCTGACCATCATGAAGCGTTGATTTCAGAGGAAATATTTGAACAGGTTTCGATATTCAGACCAGAAAATTCCACAAAGCGGAACAGAGAGAAACATCCATTAACCGGGAAGCTGTATTGTGGTGGCTGTGGATATTCTTTAGACTATAAGCCGCTTCAGGGAAAGAACAGATACAGACGGTTTGAGTGCAGAAAACACGCTCTGCTTCAAATACCAGAATGTTGTGTTTATATAAATGCCGACGTGTTGGAAGAAATGGTACTTTTTATGCTAAATAAGGAGCTGATGCTTCGGGGCAATGCTATGAAACAGAAAGAGAATCTATTTTCCTTTCAGGAGGCAGGTATTTGCGCATTAAGAAAAAAATTGGATGAATGCAGGCAGGATAAAAAGCAGGCACAGGCAGAAAAAGATGCTTTGTATGAGAAATATGCACTGAATGAACTTTCAGCTGTAGAATATCAAAATAACTCGGAAGAACTGACGGAAAAGTTGTCTTCTTTATCTGTATTAGAAGAAGAGACTGCCGAAAAACTTGCGGGATTTGAAGAAGAATACCGGAAGACAGAGGAGGATATGAGGCAGATTATCCGGTATTCGCATATTGAGGTACTGACACAGGAAATAGTTGATACCTTCATTAAAAAGGTATATGCTTATAAGGATAAAAGAATTGAGATAGAATGGAATTTCAGTGTTGATAAGGAGGACAGTCAGGCAAAAATAACTTAGCAATAATTTCCCATCAATTTTCGGGTGACTTAGCAGTTATTTACCATCAGCACGACGAAGTTATGCGGGATTGCGGGTTTTTGACCTCTGAAAAAGTGAAAAAAGTTCGTAGCAATAACTTGACATCAACGGGCTGGGGCGTTCTCTGTTTGCGGGACAGCCTGCCGGGATGAGTGTTACTTTTACCAAATGAAAGTATTATATAAAAAAGCCTGGTAAATAAAGCAAAAATGTCGTAAAATATAGACAGAGTATATAGGTTCGGTTCATATATAGCTGGACCGTTGCATAAAAACAAGAAAAGGAGAAGAAGACTATGGCAAGATTTACGTTACCAAGAGATGTTTATCACGGATCGGGCTGTCTGGAGGAACTTAAGAACTTGAAGGGACAGAAAGCAATCCTTGTAGTGGGCGGCGGTTCCATGAAGCGCCAGGGATTTCTGGACAAGGCGGTAAACTATCTGAAAGAGGCAGGAATGGAAGTGGAGCTTTTTGAAGGCGTGGAGCCAGACCCTTCTGTGGAAACAGTAATGAAGGGCGCAGAGGCCATGCGCAGTTTTGAGCCGGACTGGATTGTTTCCATGGGCGGCGGTTCCCCCATTGACGCTGCCAAGGCAATGTGGGCTTTCTATGAATATCCGGAGACCACTTTTGAGGACCTGTGCATTCCCTTTAACTTCCCGGAGCTGAGACAGAAAGCAAGATTCTGTGCAATTCCCACAACTTCCGGAACTGCAACAGAAGTTACGGCTTTTTCCGTTATTACCAATTATCAGACAGGGGTAAAATATCCGTTGGCTGATTTTAACATCACCCCGGACGTTGCCATTGTGGATCCGGAACTGGTGGCAGGCCTTCCGCCAAAGCAGGTGGCTTATACCGGTATGGATGCGCTGACCCATGCCATTGAGGCTTATGTGTCTACAATGAACTGTTCCTTTACAGATCCCCTTGCGCTTCAGGCAATCGAGATGGTGCTGGATTATCTCCCAGCTTCCTATAACTGCAATATGGATGCAAGAGAGCAGATGCACTATGCACAGTGTCTGGCCGGCATGGCATTTTCCAATGCCCTTCTTGGAATTGTACATTCCATGGCTCACAAGACAGGGGCTGCATTCTCCACAGGACATATTCCTCACGGATGTGCAAACGCCATCTATCTGCCCTATGTTATTAAGTACAATGCAAAAGACCCCATCGCAGCAAAACGTTATGCTGAAATTGCCCGCAGAATGGGACTGGAGGGAACCTCAGAGAAAGCCCTGGTTAACAGTCTTTGTGCAAAAATCGACGATTTTAACGTAAAACTCAACATTCCGAAGACCCTGAAAGAATTTGGAATCAACGAAGATGAGTTCAAAGAAAAAGTTTCTGGTATTGCAGAGCGGGCTGTAGGAGACGCATGTACGGGCTCCAATCCAAGAGAAATTGACCCGGCTGTCATGGAAAAACTGTTTACCTGTACATATTATGGAACAGAAGTTGATTTTTAATTCCAGTCAGGAAGATACGCCGCACGCTGGCGTGACAGGATATTTCCTGTAAGGAATCAGGGATCAGAAAGTGTCTATGCCCTCTTAAGGGCCTTGAGATAAAAGAAAAACCGGGAACGGACTGTCTAGGACGGAGTTTCCGGTTTTTTAAATTTTCAAAAAAGTGTATGATAACCTGCCCTTCATAATTACGGGCTCAAAAGCCAAGAAACCTCTTAAATTTTTATTATTTTAACCCTGAGTTTGATAGTGTGACAGAGTCAAAATAGTTGTAATGTTTTGGATAAGCCAGATAAAGGTCAAAGATTTCTAATAGTATACAAAAAGTGATGCAGTATGTATATATAGAAAAGGAAAGGAGATGCTATGGAAATTACATGGAATGGCATTGAAAGCCACATTGCCGGCTGCGCCCAGTGTCCTCTGAGCCAAACCAGACAGCAGCCGGTGATGGGAAGAGGAAATCATAGGGCGGATATTATGCTGATTGCTGAGGCGCCGGGAGCCCAGGAAGATCAGCAGGGAGTACCATTTGTGGGCCGCTCCGGGGAAATCTTAGACAGCCTTTTGCAGGAGTGCGGGCTGACCAGAGAAGAAATCTATATTACCAATATTTTAAAGTGTCATCCTCCAGGAAACCGGGATCCAAGGGAAGAGGAAAAAGAAGCATGTTTTCCCTATCTGAAATATGAAACCTTTCTCTTGAAGCCTAAAATTATTGTCTGCCTTGGACGTGTGGCTGCTCAGCGCATTATCTCGCCGGATTTTAAAATAACCAGACAACATGGTCTCTGGACCTGCCGGAAAGACTGTGCGTTGACCGCCACATACCATCCTTCTGCAATTCTGCGGGATCCTTCGAAATATGAGAGCGCAAAAAAAGATTTCTGTGAGATTGTGAAAAAGCGGGATGAATTTATTCCAGGGGGCCATAAGCCAGGCGGCCCCACTGGTGCGGATTTTTGAATTTATTGCTGTTCTAAGTAAGCATTTACTCTTGTTTTTACATTTTCCCGCAGATTTTCATAATAATAGTCATAATCATGGGAATGCAGGCTTTCAGGTCCAAATAGAACGGCTGGGGAATATTCCGTGTTTTCTGTGGTACAGATTACAACTCCCCGTTCCGTATCTACCTGTGCGTCTGCAAGTTTATGAATAATCTCATAAGTTTCTGTCTCTTCATTAAAAATGCGGCTGCCTAAATTTTCCTCAAATCCAGCGTAAGTGTCGTCTCGTTTCCAGTTAATGGGGTTAATGCTGATGGCTCCAGGCTCGACTACCAGATTATCTTGGTCCTTATTTCCTGTTCCTTCCGTATTCCATGATACGATTACTCCAGTATCCTCAGCGCCTTGGGCAAATTTTAGGTAAGGATGTTCCTCCAGAAAGTCTTTCGTAATGGAAAAACCGATGGGGTATGCAGCCACCATGCGCTCATAATATTCTGGGTGGGCCTGCATGTATTCTCCCAAAATAATTTTGGTCATAATGGAACCTTGAGAATGTCCTGCCAGGATAAAAGGGCGGCCTTCATTGTAATGCTCAAAATAGTAATCCAACGCAGCGTAGACATCGGTGCGCTGTTCTTTTCGCTGGTACTCTTCTAACTCTTTTTGGCTCATATCATAAACTTGATAAATATTGCTCTGCCGATAGAAAGGAACGAATACATTGGTGGATTCCTCGTAAACGGTTCCCTGGTTTCCATAAACCTCCTTGGCTCTGTCCTGTACCTTTTTGTTGTCAATGTCGCAGATTGGTTTTGCATCTTTTGATTCATCCAGATAACAGGTGGGATAGAAGTAAATAGTATCCACTTCATGAGTAATCTCTGGAATCTTCATCCAGTTGTCTTTGTTGGAGTAATCAGAGGGGGTACCTTCCAGATCTGTAATTTGAAAAGCCTCAGAGTTATCTTCCTGTTGCTTAGTATCTGCCTGCTGGTTAGTGTCTTCCTGCTGATTAGTGTCTTCCTGTTGGCTGGTATCTGCCTGCTGGTTGGCATCTTCCTGCTGGCTGGTATCTTCCTGCTGGTCTTTGTTGCTGCTGCAGGCTGTTGCAGTGCAGAAAATAAAACAGATAGTTATGGTAAATATCCATCTGTATAATTGATGATACATGTTATTTTTTTTCATAGATAGTTTCCTCCTTATACATGTTATTGTGAGACTACTATAACATATTAAAATCAGAAAGGGATTAGGATGGAATACTCGGTAACTTTTTAGGAATGGAAAGCTTAACTTGCAATTCAGAAGATTTCATATCATATTTTTGTAAAAATATATCTGTAAATGATTGCATAATACCATAGAAACCATGTATAATAATGCCTGAAACGGCAGATAGCAGGACAGAAAGAAAGAGGATAGAAAAATGGGCGGTTTTTTTGGCGTTGCATCACAGCAGGATTGTGTATTTGATTTGTTTTTTGGAGTTGATTATCATTCCCATCTTGGAACAAGGCGGGGTGGAATGGCAGTACTTGGAGAAAAAGGCTTTAACCGGGCGATCCACAATATTGAAAACTCTCCTTTTCGGACAAAATTTGATAAAGATGTCAATGAGATGAAAGGCTGGTTTGGGATCGGATGTATCTCTGATTATGAGCCTCAGCCATTGATGATACGATCCCATCATGGGACTTATGCCATTACTACAGTGGGAAAGATAAATAATAGTGATCAGTTGCTGCAGCAGTTGTTTGAAGGAGGCCATTCTCACTTTATGGAGCAGAGCGGCGGGGAGATTAATGCTACGGAACTTGTGGCGGCTTTGATTAATCAGAAAGAAAATTTAATCGAAGGCATTCGCTATGCATTGGAATCTGTGGAAGGGTCCTTGTCTTTGATTTTGATGAATCAAGCCGGGCTGTATGCTGCAAGAGATCAATATGGCAGAACGCCGGTAGTGATCGGGAAAAAAGAGGATGCTTTTTGTATCTCTCTTGAGAATTTTGCTTACCATAACTTGGGTTATTCTGATTATAAAGAATTGGGACCAGGGGAAATTGCGCTGGTAACGGATAAGAGCTGCATTACCTTGTCTGAACCTGGGAATGAGATGAAGATTTGTACCTTTCTGTGGGTTTATTATGGATATCCCGCCAGCTCCTATGAGGGAATGAACGTGGAACAGATGCGTTATCACTGTGGGCAGAAGATGGCTCAGCGAGATGATGTGAAACCAGATATTGTGGCAGGTGTTCCGGATTCTGGCGTTCCCCATGCCATTGGATATGCCAATGAATCTGGGATACCATTTACCAGGCCCTTTATTAAATATACCCCTACCTGGCCCAGATCTTTTATGCCAACGATTCAAAGTAAACGGGATCTGATTGCCAAGATGAAACTTCTGGCAGTGAAAGATTTGATTCAGGACAAGCGTATGATTCTGATTGATGATTCTATCGTAAGAGGAACCCAGCTTCGGGAGACCGTGGAATTCTTATATCGAAGCGGAGCAATGGAGGTGCACGTCCGCCCAGCCTGTCCGCCTATCCTATATGGGTGTAAATATTTGAATTTTTCTCGTTCTACTTCGGATATGGATCTATTTTCCCGCCGGGTGATTGACAAACTGGAGAATGGAAATGTAACAGAAGAGATTTTGGCAGAATATGCAGATCCGGAGACAGAGCGATATGAAAGAATGGTGGAAGAGATGCGCAAAGAGCAAGGATTCACTTCTCTTCACTTTAATCGGCTGGATGATATGTTAGATGCCACCGGGCTGGATAAATGTAAGCTCTGTACTTATTGTTGGAACGGAAAAGAATAGAATAAAATAGGGAGAAGAAACCGGGTGACAGCGATGGAAAGATCGCTGTCACCCGGTTTCTTCTGTAAAGCCTGCTGTTGTGTTTTTTCTTTCTTTAGTTAATGCGGAACTGGCTGATCAGACGATTTAGTGTTCTTGCCTGGTGAGACAGTTCATTAGAAATAGCTGCGCTTTCCGCAGCGGCAGCAGAATTTTCCTGTACTACTTTGGAGACTTCTTTGATTCTGTTCTCCACAGAGATGATCATTTCTGACTGCTGAACGCTGGCAAGTGAAATTTCATCCATCAGTATTTTAAGGGACTGGATACATTCATTGATAACCTGCATAGCGGAAATAGCAAGATTTGTGGATTCGGTTCCTGTCTTTACATCATGGATAGAGCGGCCGATAAGGGTACTGGTATCTCCAGCAGCCTCGGCAGACCTGGCGGCAAGGCTTCTAACCTCATCAGATACAACGGAAAAACCTTTTCCTGAGGTGCCGGCTCTCATGGCTTCGATAGAAGCATTTAGAGCCAGAACATTCGTCTGGAAGGCAATATCCTCGATAGTTTTTATAATACTGCCGATTTGAGCAGAAGATTGATCAATGTTTTTGGTGGCAATGATCAATTGTTCCATCTTTGTATCAGCTTCAGCAGCATAACCAGTGGCTTTTTCCATCAGATCGCTGGCATTGTTGCAGCGAATCGCACTGTTTTGAATCTGTTCTGTAATGTCTGTAACATTAGAGACAAGCCCTTGAATAGAAGCTTCCTGCTGTATGGTTCCCTGGGATAGTGCCTGAGCGCCTGCGGATACCTGATTTGCGCCGCTGTCAACTTGATTTGCAATATGCGTGATATTACGCATGACGTCTGTCAGATGAGAGCGGATACTTTTCAGGCTTTCAGCCAGGGTTTTGAAATCACCAATGTAATAAGATTCATTTTTCGTAACATCCACAGCAATATTTCCATCAGCCATTTCACCTAGGATACGGCCAATATCCTCGATGGTCTTTCTTAGGCGATCACAGAGATGATGAATGGTCTGTGCAATCATACCGATTTCATCTGTTCGTTTATAAAATGATTTTAATTCCTGATCGGCGGAAAGTTCCAGGTTTCCAAGACGATGGATGGCATTTTCCATGATCATAAGTTCCTTGCCTTCCCGGTAGAGGACTAGGAGCGTTACAAGAATGATAGCTACAGTTACGACTGTGCATAAAAGGCCCACTGTCATACGTATATCTTCTGCTTTTCCGTAAACTTCCGACGTATTGTCACGGACCATAAAAACCCAGTTTCGATCTTCCAGATATTTATAAACCACTAGCTGATCTACACCATGTTCATCCTGATAGGAATAGATACCTGCCTGTGTATTGCCTTCCTTTTTTATTTTCTGAATGATTTTTTGATAACCACTGTCAGTAGTTTCCGTATTGAGAAGAGATTCATCCTGATGATACAGGTAAGTGCCGGTTTCTACGTTCAGGAATACATATTCGTTGTGAGGCAGACCTTCAATATTTAAGTTTAGTAAGGAATCCATTAGCCGGCTGGCATAGACGCCGGCGCCTACGTAGCCAATACAGTCTTGGCCATCAAAAAGCGGATAATACATAGAAATAATCATACTTCCAGTTCCAGGAGATTTCATGATTCCAAGATTTGTCAGCTGCGGTTCTGCCAGAATGGTATCTTGGAATACCTCTAATGACTGGCCGGACCGGGTGGTGATTCCAATGGCTTCCTGGGAAGTATGTGTCAGAACATATGTATCAGGAGTGGCAATGTACAATCCTTCAAAAATACCTTTTACTGCAGCAAAATCTTCTGTATATTTTTGCCCTTTTTGTAAAAGAGCAGGATTTTCTGGGTCTGCAAGAAGATCATGAACTTCGCTGCTCAATGCAAAGGCTGTCATATATTCTTCAGCAGAAGTTACATAATCATTTATGATTGCAGCTCTGGATTCTACAGCGTCAATCATTTGATTGGTAATGTTATTTTCTACCATAGAGACAACGCGGTCAGAGACCACGAGCCAAAGTAACAGCATGCCAGCGACGGTAATAGCTGTAGTGATAATACTGATACGTGTGGCGAGTTTTCGGTTTGCTAGAAATTTCATATCATTCCCCCTGTAATAAAATTAAAATTTCAGAGTGAATTACTCTGCTAAAAAGATTCGGGTGTCAAAAGCACCTTTGGTGCTACGCTCATCCCATATATTGTTATTGCAAACAAGTTTGCACATCAATATATGGGATAGAGCGGGTGCGCCGCACTCTTTTGACACCCGAATCCTAAAAAGTAAAAAATAAAAACAAAAGATTTTGCAGATATTAGTAATTTTATCACGGAATATTTCATTTTTCAAGTATTCAAAATCTGATTGCGCAATATCAAATCCTAAGTTATAATATTAGCAAATTTATGATATTATTGGGTGTTCAGTGCCATAGGAAAACCGCAGTAACAAAAGGAGAGACGAGATGAAAAGCGGAGGTAAGAAGATTTTAACGGTTTTACTTGCAGGTGCAGTACTATTTACAGGAATGCCAGAGACAGCGCTGGCTCAGAACCAGGAGATGATTCCGGAGCAGAATCAGAAAAATGTTTCCCATGAGATTGGCCGGTCGTCAGGGGTGTCTGTTGCCACGGACAAAGAATTTCTGTCCGCCCTGGAGAATAGACAGAGCCCTATTGTGGTAACGAGGGATTTTGTGATCAGTGAGGAAGCAGAAGCCAATGGCCGGATGCGTCCCATTAAGATTCCTGCAGGAACTTTGATACAGGGAACAGAAGGCGCAAGTATTAGTACCAGAAATCCCATTCAGATAGAGGGGGACGGCGTTGTCTTTCAGAATATAAAATTAACTTTTACTTCCAGTGATGCTTTAGGAAGCGTGCCTCATCGGGAGATTTTTCTGGCGGGACACAGCCTGACTCTGGATAATGTGAAAACCTACTTAGAAGGCAGCGACGGCAGTCAGGGACCTCTCGGCGGTACAGAAAAAGAACTGCTGCCCTCTGTGTACGCAGGAGGCTATCCAGGAACGGTAAATGGAAGCAATGCAGCTCTGACCGTGAAAAATTCCAACAGCGAGACCATGTTTCAGGCAATTTATTTGGGGCATGGAGCAGGAACAGAAGGAAATGTATCCTATACAGGAAATGCACAGCTGAATCTGGATGGGATGGCGATTGTCAGAGATTACGTGGATGCCAGTCAAAATAGCCGGGCTTCCATCTGCCTGACAGGGGCCGGTATAGAGGAATATGGAAAAACAGTAAAATTTTTGGGAAATCAGGAGACAACTTTAACGTTATGCCGACTTTCTCTTCGGAATGCAGAGACAGAAGGCATTGGCAGTCTGGTAATGGATGAGGCTTGTCTGTCTGTTGCATCCACAATCAACAGTCTGGGCAATGTCACGCTGCAAAATGGCGGCTGCCTGGATCTGAACAGCGGGATAGACACCCTTATCAAAGGGAATTTTACAGGGGTAAGCGATCCTGAAGAGCAGAGAGGAATCCTTGTACTGAATAAAAGCGGTATTTTGTCTATTCAGGGACAGGTGTCAGGAACCACACAATTTCAGTCTGGTTTGCGGGTACTTCCGCAGACATTTCTGGCTGGAAGAACTTATATTACGGCAGACCCGGCAAAGGCAGTGCGCAGCAATTTTGCAGTTGCTGAAAGGATCATTGAAAATGGGCAGCAGTTAAATTATCGGGATGGCGCTTGGACCGCCTGCTGGCTGAAAGATTATGAGGAGCCGCCGGAAGAAGAAAAGCCGCCGGTAGTGACGCCGCCGGAAGAAGAAAAGCCGCCGGTAGTGACGCCGCCAGAGGAGGAAAAACCTCAGCCTCCAGTTCATGTTCATACTTATATGCTGACAGTTCGAAAGGCAACGACTAAGAGAGATGGACTTAGAATAAAAAAATGCAGCTGCGGAAAAATTGCAGAGCAAAAAGTGATCCCACGCATTCATAAGATATCCCTTTCCGGAAGCAGAATTCTTTACAATGGAAAGAGTCAGAAACCGGCTGTGACAATTGTAGATAGAACTGGAAGGAAGATTGGAAGCGGACAGTATCAGCTTTCCTATCAGAATAATGTCCAGGTGGGACAGGCCGCGGTGATTTTGAGCTTTAGAGGAGATTACAGCGGAACATGGAAAAAGACTTTTACTATTGTGCCCAAGAAGACCAGTATCACCGGACTTTCAGCCAAGTCTAAAGGTTTTTTGGTAAAGTGGAAGAGGCAGAGCAGCCAGACAACGGGATATGAGATTCAGTATTCCACGAATAGTAAGTTTTCTAAGAAATATACCAAGGCTTTCACTGTGAAAAATAACAGAACTGTGTCAAAAAAGATTTCCAGGCAAAAGGCAAAGAAAAAATATTATATCAGGATACGTACTTACAAGACAGTGAAAGTTAATGGAAAGCCTATGAAAATTTATTCTGATTGGTCTAAAGTAAAAACGGTGAAAACGAAAAAATAGTTTTTATTCGGACGGTTTCCAATTTTTGTCATAAGATTGCGTTTTTTTGTTGGAATTGGCAGAAAAATATCGTATAATAACGTCAGATACCATAAATGAAGAATAAAGTGGGGAAAGTTCGTTGGTAAGAAGAATTTATACAAGTACAAGAAGATTAAAAGAAGGAATGAGAATAGATCAGGCCATCGTGGACAGGTCTGGAAGAGTGTTGATTGCACGGGGAGCGCCGCTGGATGATTATCTGATAGAATCTCTTTTGAAAATGGGGATTATGGGTGTTTATATCAGAGAGGGTGAGGAAGATCCAGAAGATCAGAATAAGATGGAGCCGGAGATTCCAGAACAAGTTCAAAAGGTGATTGAGAAAAGCAGAGTGGCAGATCCTGCGAAGGTCAAATTATCAGAAAGTGTGAAACAGAGAGTATCAGAAGGCATTCAGTTTTTGTACAGGAACACCGATGCGGCAGATTTTGCAGATACCACGAACAGCATTACACGGGATTTGATGAAAGCGATCACAGATAATGAAGCAATTGCTGTAGATATCAGCGCTTTGAAAGTAAGCGATGAATATACCTTTAAACACAGCGTAGATGTGGCCACCATGGGGATGATTGTAGGAAAAAAGCATGGACTTTCTGATAAAGAAGTTTATGATATTGGGATTTCCGGGCTTTTACATGATGTGGGTAAATCTAAAATTCCCAATGAGATTTTGAACAAAGCAGGGAAATTGACAGATGAGGAATTTGCCATTATGAAGAAGCACAGTTTGTTTGGCTATGGAATTCTGAAAGAAAAGGACGATATTTCAGAACCGATTTCCATGGGAGTGCTGCAGCATCATGAGAAAATAAATGGCAAAGGTTATCCCATGGGGGTAACCAAGGAAAAGATTCACTTATTTGCCAGGATTTTGTCTGTGGCAGATATTTATGATGCTTTAGTGACAGAACGTGTGTATAAGAAAGCATATTCTCAGAGAGATGCAGTTGAGATGATTATGTCTATGACAGGGGAGCTGGATATTGATGTTATGAAAAGCTTTATGGAAAGTGTGATTCTTTATCCCGTAGACTGTATTGTGGAATTGAGTAATGGGGAAAAGGCAAAGGTTGTTGCAAATAAACCTGGTTATATTTTACGGCCTACGGTGGTTGGACTGAAGTCAGGGAAAGTGTATCATTTGGCAGAGGACATGGGGTGTGCCAGCATCATCATAAAATAAGGGAATCTTGAAGATATAGTGGGGTTTGATATGAAATGGAAAGAAAAGATCAGGTGTATGGTGCCTGGTTTATATGCAGCTTGCGTTGGGGTCGTATTTTTCTTTTTTCTCTACCTATGTGCAAATATCAGCAACCAGGTCATTCACAAACAGATGGATACAGGGTATTATAAGTTCAAGGACTATGAATTCAGCCATGTTACAGACGACAGTGCGCCCTTGGGAGTACGTGACGTGTATACCATGCGGATCTCTGAAGTGTTTAAGGGTGGGAGCAGTCTGATTTTTTATAGCCTGCATCAGAATGTTGAGACTTATATAGACGGAGAACAAGTTTATTTGCTGCGTCCTAAGGGAAGTAATGTGTTTGGAAAGACTCCTGGGAGCAATTGGAATACAATCCTAATTAATCAAGAAGATGTGGGAAAAGAGATTCAGGTAGTGTTAAGCCCGGTATATGAAAGTTCTAGAAATATTGTTCCGGAATTCTATGTGGGATCGAAATATGGAATCTGGGTAAAGATTATAAAAGGAGATCTGTTTCCCTTTGTCTTAAGCCTTGCAGCTATCGTAATGGGGATTGTGTTTATTTTTTTCACATTGGCTAATTATCACAATTCAGAGGTGGATAAGAGTCTGTTAATGCTGGGAATGTTTTCTTTTAACATTGGACTATGGAAGATGACGGATCTTTCTTCCATGTCTCTGTTTTTTCCATTTTCTATTCCTCTGGCAAATATTCCGTTTTTAACGTTGATGCTGGTGGTGATTCCCTTTAGTTTGTATGTGAAAGAATTATTCTCAACGAAAGATAGTATCCTGTGGTATTTACCCTGCGGCGTGAGTCTTGTGGTCTCTGGGATAGCTCTTATTTTACAGATCAATGGGAGAGCAGATTTAAGGCAGACTTTGTGGATGTCTCATGCTTCCATGGTATTTTTAGTATTGGTGTTTATTGCCATGACTGTGTGGGAGCTGCGTACTGTTGGGTGGAATAAGAATCTGAAAACATTGCTGGGATGCGCCTGCGCCTGTATTGCAGGAATGGCAGTAGATATTATCGCATATTATGTTTCGAATGGAACCTCTATGATGATTCTTGGAATGTTTGGTTTCCTGACGTATATTACGGTATTAGGAGTCAGATCTGTAAAAGAGACGAAGAGATTGATGGCAATTGGAATGCAGGCCAAAAGGTATGAGGAAATGGCCTATCATGATCAATTGACAGGAATTTTTAATCGTACTGCATATGCAGAATATATAGGGCAGCGGGATTTTACTCCAGATAACTGTATTGTAGTTATGTTTGACTTGAACAATTTGAAGAAATGCAATGACACACTAGGACACGAAAAGGGAGACCGTTACATTTTGTACAGTGCAAACCTGATTGAGAAAGTGTTTGGAGATATTGGAAAATGTTATCGGATGGGCGGAGATGAGTTCTGCGTTCTTCTAAAAGGGGTTTCTGTGGAAGAGTGTAAAAAACGGGTACAGAAATTAAAGGTGGAAGTAGATAAATGTAATCAGAGCAATCCAGGGGAATTTCCGATGCAGATTGCCTGTGGTTATAAGTTATATGACAATCAAGTGGATTATGATCTGGGAGATACGCTGCGCCGGGCAGATAAGATGATGTATCACGAAAAATTCGTGATGAAGCAGGAAGCAGCATCGTTATCATAGAGAGAAATCATGTTCCACAGCTTTTTTGATGGCGGCGAAACTTTCGCGGCTGATTACATGTTCCATGCGGCAGGCATCTTCTGCCGCAATTTTTTCGTCTACGCCTAAACTGATCAGCCAGCCAGAGAGAAAATTATGGCGCTCATAAATCATATCTGCAATCTCTTTTCCAGATTCCGTGAAAGAGATATATCCAGCCTTAGAGACAGTGATGTATCCTTTTTCTCTTAAATTTTTCATAGCCACGCTGACGCTGGATTTTTTAAACCCCAATTCCACTGCCACATCTATGGAACGGACCACAGGGAGCCTTTGACCTAAAATCAGAATGGTTTCTAAATAATTTTCTGCAGATTCATTGCTTTTCATAATAAATACTCCTTCTATTTTTATATATGCTTAGTATACTGAAAAGAATGGCAAATGGCAAATGATTTGTTCTGTTAAGATAAGTAAAATAAAAAAATAGACGTTTTCAGAAAACTCATTGAAATAGCAGAAAATTAGGGTATAATAGAAAAAAGATATTTTAATTCAGAGGGGAAGGGATATTTATTTGAAAGATATAGTAAAGGGGAGTATTTCTGTCTTGAATTCTTTTCAGATTACTTCTGATATACAGGGGATGGACGCGGCCAGTAAAGAGATACTGAAGAATAAAGAGGTTTTGGCAGTGATTTTAAAAGGCGTTGTAGCAGAATACAGGACGTATACGCTGCAGGAGATTATGGATTTTATCGAGGCAGATTCCATTACCTCAGAGGATGATGTGACAACAGGAAGAACCAATACCAGAATACAAGGAGAGAATATTGAGTTTGTCCAGTTAAATGAGAAAACTTCTAATTTTGATCTCCGGTTTACATCCAGGAATCCGCTGCAGTCAGGGGAAGTGCAGATCAATCTGCATATTGACTTAGAACCGCAGAAAAATTACAGGCCAGGTTATCCAATTGAAAAGCGTGGTATTTATTATTTAGCCCGCAGCCTTGGGTCTCAGTTATCAGTTGCTACAGAACGAACCGATTACAGTTCTCTTGAAAAATGCTACAGCATCTGGATATGCAGAGATCATATTCCAAAAGAAGAACAATATAGTATTTCATATTATGAAATGCAGAATGTTCAGAATTCAGGGGAATGCAGACCCAGAAAAGAAGATTATGACTTGTTGTCTTTAGTAATCATTCGTTTGGGGAGTCCGGAATGTCCGAAAAAAGATGATCTGCTGGAATTTTTAAGCGCTATCTTTTATCCCCATAAAAAAGATTTTTTGGATACAGTACAAAAGTATATAGATTTTTCCCATAATGAGGAATTGAAAAAGGAGGTATCTTATATGGATGGTTTGGGAATGAGTATTCTGGAACAGGGAATAGAGAGAGGAATAGAACAGGGAATAGAGAGAGGAATAGAACAGGGAATAGAAGAAGGGTTGGAACGGGGAAGGGCAGTTCAGATTGTTGCCAGTGTAAACAATCTGATGGAATCACTGCATTTAACATTGCAGGATGCATGCAAGGCATTGGGGCTCCAGCAAAAAGATTATGAGAAAGCAAGAGATATGACGAGGTAGTTGGCGCAGGGCGGCCAAATATAATCGAAGATACAAGTTATCAAATCCATCAATGAAGATGGACTGGATTGCTATGATCTAATATAGACAAATGAGAAAAGAGAGGGAGAAAATTTGAAAACAACAGAGTTGGGAAGAATGGTTTATAGTTTGCGGACAGAGAAATATATATCACAGGAGGATTTATGCAGAGGGATCTGCTCTGTTGCAACTTTGTATCGTCTGGAGTCAGGGGAGAGGCGTCCAGATATTTTGACATTTCAGGCAATCTGCCAGCGTCTTGGAAGGGCATCTGACAATATTGGAATTGTTTTGACTTTAGAGGAATTTGAGTATTTTGTGAAACGAAGAAATATAGAGATTTCCATGACATTAAAAGAGTATGAGCGGGCAGAGGAGGAACTGAAGAAATTAGAACAGGAAGAGGAAAGGAATTCTCTGAAAAAGCAGGACATTCACAGGCAATTTGCCCTATTGTATTTGCTGTGGCAGGAAGATTACAAAAAAGCGAAAGAACATGTGCTTCAGGCATTGGTGGCCACAGTGCCTGATTTTGACGAAGATATTACAAAGTTTCGGGAAAGACTGCTGAGAAAATTGTGGATGAGCGACACAGAGACAAAGTTATTGATGATGTATGCTTATCTCCAGGAGGAAGTGGGATTAGGCGGAAAAGAACTGTTGGAATGCGTGTGGGACTATATCAGAGTGAAAGTGACAGATCAGGAAGAAAAAGAGAAACGTGTGGGCCAGGTACGGTATTTTTTGGCACAGATCAGACAGAAAAATGGTCAGTGGAGAGAGTGTTATGAAGAATGTGAGGCAGTGATCCACTCAGAGGTAAAATGCGGCTTTGTTGGCTTGCTGTTTCCTGCTCTGTCTATGGAAATGAACTGTTTAGAACATGGGGCTGTACATCCCGAACAGGAGCTGAGAAAGAAACAGTATTTGATTCTGGAAGAGGTAATACAAGAATATGGAGAAAAAGAGACACAGAAATTCCCTCTTTCCCTGATACGGAATGATTTTCGGGAAAAGCAGTTAATTGACGAGCTGCTGCGTGATACCAGAATGCGTAAGAAAGTGTCACAGGAGAAATTGAGCGAGGGAATCTGTGCGCCGGAAACATTATCTCGCATTGAGACAGGAAAACGGAATCCAACGGTAAAACATTTCTATGAATTGATGCAGAAATTAGGATTAGAAATCGGATATTACAATACCTATTTTGATGTGGAAAGATTTGAGACATTGGAAAAAGGAAGAGAGCTGCAGCGTTTGATTGTTTTAGGAAAATTTGCAGAGGCAGAAAAGAAACTGCAGGAGATTGAACAGGAAATTGACGGAAGAAAAATCAGAAATCAACAGTACCTGGCATTTAATCGGGCGGTTTTAGAGCGCGAGCTGCATCATGGGAATTTAGAGAAAATGTTCCAAAATGTAGAACAGGCTTTGGAATTAACCCTTGAGAAAGAGGATGAGAGATTCAGAGTGTATTATCAACCCACTCAGATAGAGATCTCTTTGTTGAATCAATTGGCAATCTTGTATCGCAGCATGGGAAAGCCGCAGAAGGCGGTGGAAATATTACGTTCATTATATGATTATTATCACAGAGGAAAGTTAAAAGGAGCAGATCGTGACCGGAAATATTTTATGGTTTTAAGCAATCTGGCTTCCTGTATGGAGGAGATTGATGAATTAGATCAAGCAATGGAGTATGCTGAGGAAGCTATTAGAGAATCATTAAGATTGGGGATAGGTGTTAGAGTAGGAAGAAATTTGATAACAATGGCTTATATCAAAGAACGTATGGAAAAGAAAATATGCCTGACTATGTATGAACAGGCATATTATCTGTGTGAATTATTTGAAGATTTCAGAAATCAAAAAATTATAGTAGAATATGTTGGTAAAGAAATAAGAAGAGAAAAATAATTATTCGTCATACATAGCAGCAATATCTAACGGTGAAGCAGAAAAAGAATCAAAAAGATTAGAAAGTTTGCCGGAAAAGAAGATAGAAGCGGCCAATGTGAAGCAGATTGTTGATTTCAAAAATTGTTTTTTAAAGTTTTTCATGTAAAAATCCTCCTAAATTATAATCTGAAATATAGTATAAAGAGAAGCCGGGAAAAAGCAATGACGAAACTGGAAAAAGATGATTGACAGAGGAGAGTTTGGTGGATATAATGGGACAAGATAAACTTAAGGAGGACTTTTTATGTTAAATGTGATTGTAATGGAGAAAGTTGCAAAATAAATATTGCAGGGAAGATTTTTAGTGATCTATGCTGGAAGTCTGTCCATTTGCTGATCGGTTAGTATCAGCAGTTTCGCCTTACAATTACTGAATATTATGGGATGTTTATGGAGTTCGAGTAGTTCCATCCGTATATTTTTCTGAAAAAGATAGGAATCAGATATAGATTACAAGACCATGGTATTTATCCTTGTGGGACAGTGTTCCTGGAGGATGCTTTCAGGCAACCATGGTCTTTTTTGATTTAAGAAAAATACGGTCAAGATTTTTCTTTTGTAAGGCATTTAGAAACATAGTAGAAACGAACAATATTTTACAAAAAGGAGAATTGAGAGATGAATACAGAGCGGCAGATAGAGTTTAATGAGGTAAAGAGAATCTGGATGGATCTGGCAATGACAGAGGACACCAAGGAAAAAATAAAGAGCCTTTCTTTTTATTTGAATGAGAGGGAATTGAGGAGGCAGTTAAGAGATACCACAGACAGCAGGAACTTGATAGAAAACCTTGGAACACCGCCTTTACAAAATATTACAGAGATAAAAGAGATCTTGATGATTTCTGAAAAGGGAGAATGCCTTACCCCCTATCAGTTAGAACGGGTAGAAAATGTTTTGATTGTGGTAAAGCGTCTGAAAGATTATCTGAACAGAGGGAAAATGTTTCAAAATCCATTGGCTTATTATGAAGAAAATTTGAATATGATGGAGGATCTGATGGAGGAGATCGGCAGGCAGATCAGAAATGGAGCGGTAGATGACCATGCCTCGAAAGAGTTAGAGCAGATCAGAAATCAGATGATAAAATGCGAGGAACAGATGAAAGAAAAAGCAGAACAAGTCATTCGTGTCCAGAAAGAAAGTATGACAGATCATTACTGCACGCTGCGAAATGGCAGGATATGCGTCCCCGTGAAACGAGAATGCAAAATGAAAATATCAGGCAGTGTCATTGATCAATCTTCCACTGGAAATACGCTTTTTATGGAGCCTTCAGGCGTTGCAAAGTATTATGAGGAATTGCAGCTCCTTAAGATCAGCGAGGAGAATGAGATCTATCGTATTTTGTATACGTTGACTGCAATGGTTGCAGCTTCCCGTTCGGCGATGGATGAAAATATTGCAATGATTGAAAAATTGGATTTCATATTTTCAAAAGGGAAATTGAGCCTGGATCTGGATGCAGTGGAACCTGCGATCAACCAGGAAGACAGAGTTGTTTTGGAAGATGCAAGGCATCCTCTGATGGACAGAGAGATTAATGTTCCGCTGCAGTTTGAGATAGGGAGAGATATCCGGGGAATCGTTATCACAGGGCCTAATACAGGAGGAAAAACAGTGGCCATAAAGACAGCGATGTTGAATTGTATGATGGCCCAGTGCGGGCTGCATGTTACTTGCAGGAAAGCAGATATCTGTATGCACAATTCCTATCTCTGTGATATTGGAGATGGACAGAATATGGCGGAGAATCTATCGACCTTTTCAGCGCATATTACAAATGTGCTGGAAGTGCTGAAAGAGGTGAACCAGGAAAGTTTTGTGATTATGGATGAGCTTGGGTCCGGTACTGATCCCGCAGAAGGCATGGGGATTGCCATTGCCATCTTAGAAGAGCTTAAAAAAAGCGGTGCCCATTTCCTTGTTACGACACATTACCCGGAAATAAAAGAATATGCAGATAAAGCCCAGGGCATTATAAATGCCAGAATGACTTTTGATAAGGAGACATTAAGGCCGACTTATCAGCTGGTCATTGGGGAGGCAGGGGAAAGCTGTGCGTTCTATATTGCAGACAGATTGGGGATGCCGAATGAAATGCTGCGGACAGCTATGAAAGCTGCATATGGAGAAAAGGCGGTAAGGGAGTATCATTTCCAAAAAGCAGATAATCCTATGGAAAAAAAGAAAGTAGGCAGGATTGCCAGAACAAAGAAAGAAAAATATAAAATAGAATTAAGCAAAAAATATAAACGAGGAGACAGCGTGATGGTCTATCCAGACAAGAAAATAGGAATTGTATGTGAACCAGCCAATGAAAAAGGCGTCTTAAGAGTGCAATTGCCGGATAAAAAAATATGGATCAACCATAAGCGGGTAAAACTGCATATTGCAGCGGAAGAATTGTATCCGAAAGATTATGATTTTTCAATTCTGTTTGAGACTGTGCAAAACAGAAAAATCAGACACAATATGGAAAGAAAATATACAGAAGAAATACTCAGATATGAGGAAAATGATTGAAAGGAAATATGGGATTCCTATTGATTTAAGGAAATTCAGAATGTTTTTAAACAGAAATCAGCTGTAAAAAATCAGTTGCCAAAAACATTGTAATCTTATAAGATATTATAGAGAAGAACAAAGAAAAGGCCATGATGGAAGGGGAAAAATAATGGAACCGATTTCGTCATGGCTTTTATGGAAAAATAGTGTATAATTAACCTAACTTTTAGTGGAGACTGTCTGCATCTATGAGGGGGATGTCAGCGGCGTGGTATACTTTATCAGAGGGGAGCAATGTAATAAGTATACGATATGGAACGACAAGGGTTCGGAGAATAGACGGGATGCTAGTGGTTCCATCATAAAAGTTAAATTTAGGGGTATTGTACAAAAGAGAAGAAGAAGGTGTTCTGAATAAAAGATGAGAACGGCATGGACTGAGACATGGGGAGAGAGAGTTTTCAGTCGGGATTAGGAAGAACATTTTCGCGAGATTGTTTTGTGACAGGAAAATGTTTCAAGGTTAAGAGACGTTAAGGACCTCGTAGATAACTACGGGGAACTTAGCGTCTCTTAATTTGGGTTACAGGGCATCCCAGGACGGTTAGTTTTCTTATGGTAGGATAATAGAAAATCTGCGAAACTAGAAGCACTGCCAAAATTTTCAAAAAGTTATTGACAATGGACAAAAGTTAGATTATACTAACCGAAGAAAGAATAAATGAGAATCATTCTCAAATAAAAATCTAAAAGAAAGAAGATGATCAGGATGCCCTTGACTATGGCAAGAACAGGAGAGATCAATATTATTAAAAAGATAGGGGGAAAGGAGGAAACTAGAAGATTTTTGGAAAATTTAGGATTTGTAGCAGGAGGACAGGTCATTGTCCTGTCGAAGATCAGCGGGAATATGATTGTAAATGTAAAAGAATCCAGAGTTGCCATTGACAGAGATATGGCAAATAAAATCATGATATAAGAACGATATCTGAAACAGATGGTGACAGTAAATGGTAGAGGAGGGAAAACGTATGAAGACATTAAGACAGGTTCCATGTGGGGAAACTGTAAAAGTCATGAAATTGCATGGGGAAGGACCCGTAAGACGCCGGATTATGGATATGGGAATTACGAAAGGCGTAGATATTTTTGTGCGGAAAAAGGCTCCTTTGGGAGATCCGGTGGAAGTGACAGTGCGCGGCTATGAATTGTCTCTGCGGAAAATGGATGCAGAGATGATTGAAATAGAATAGATTTTTTTTGCTCAATAGTTAGTTATAACTAATTTAGGTAAGTGAAACTAAACTAAGAAAGAAAAATAGAAGAGCATAAAATAGAAGAGCATAAAAAATAGAAGAGTATAAAAAATAGAAGCAGAAATAGCAAAACAGAAGCAGAAATAGCAAAACAGAAGCAGTGAAAATAAAAATCAAAAATAAATATGCCAAAGGGCGGATAGGAGTTGTGAAATGTCAGTAAAGATAGCATTAGCAGGAAATCCAAATTGTGGAAAAACTACACTGTTCAACGCATTGACGGGTTCCAATCAGTTTGTGGGAAATTGGCCCGGCGTTACCGTGGAAAAAAAGGAGGGAAAATTAAAGGGATACGCAGATGTGATTATTGCGGATTTGCCGGGAATCTATTCTCTGTCGCCATACACATTAGAAGAAGTAGTAGCTCGGAATTATCTGATCAGCCAGCGGCCGGATGTTATTTTGAATATTGTGGATGGAACCAATATGGAACGTAATCTCTATCTCTCTACACAGTTGATGGAACTTGGAATTCCAGTGGTAATGGCTGTGAATATGATGGATGTGGTGCAAAAAAGTGGAGATCAGATACATACCAAAAAACTCAGTGAAAAATTAGGGTGTCCGGTAGTGGAGATTTCGGCGCTGAAAGGCATTGGCCTGAAAGAAGCGGCAGAAAAAGCAGTGGAAACCGCTCAAAAAGGGAAAAGGGGAAAAATAGTACATGAATTTTCTACGGAAGTAGAAATAGTGTTAAAAGGAATTGAAGATAGATTGGGAAGTGAGGTGCCAGAGGAACAGAGGCGGTTTTTCTCCATTAAATTGTTAGAGGGCGACAACAAAATTGCCGAACAGATGAAGCAGGCGCCGGATGTGACAGCGCAGGTAGAAAGATTGGAAAAGGAATTGGATGACGATGCAGAAAGTATTATCGCCAATGAACGATATATGTATATTTCTTCTGTAATTCAGGAATGTTATGCCAGACAGCAAAAGGAGAAGACCAGCATTTCAGATAAAATTGACAAAATTGTAACAAACCGTATTTTGGCTCTGCCCATGTTCGCAGCAGTGATGGCTTTGGTGTACTATATTTCTGTCACCACAGTGGGAACCTGGGCAACAGATTGGGCTAATGACGGGGTATTTGGAGAGGGATGGCATCTGTTTGGAATCAAAACGATTGTGATTCCAGGCATTCCAGAATTGCTTACCAGTGGGTTGGAGGCCATTGGATGTGCGGCCTGGCTTCAGGGACTGATCGTGGACGGAATTGTGGCTGGCGTAGGCGCAGTTCTGGGGTTTGTGCCTCAAATGCTGGTACTGTTTCTCTTTCTAGCTTTTTTAGAAGCCTGCGGTTATATGGCGAGAGTTGCTTTTATTATGGACCGCATTTTCCGTAAATTCGGTCTTTCTGGAAAATCTTTTATTCCTATGCTGATTGGAACTGGGTGCGGTGTGCCGGGAATTATGGCTTCCAGGACCATTGAAAATGACAGAGACCGGAAGATGACAATTATGACCACTACATTTATTCCTTGCGGGGCGAAGCTGCCCATTATTGCGTTGATTGCCGGGGCCTTTTTCGGCAATGCCTGGTGGGTGTCCTGGAGTGCGTTTTTTGTGGGAATTGGGGCAGTGATCTGTTCTGGTATTATCTTAAAAAAAACAAAGATGTTTGCAGGAGAACCAGCTCCTTTTGTGATGGAACTTCCAGCTTACCATATGCCTACCGTTACAAATGTGCTGCGCAGTATGTGGGAACGAGGATGGTCTTTCATCAAAAAGGCGGGAACAATCATTTTACTGTCTACGATCTTTGTGTGGTTTACGACATATTTTGGATGGGTAGAGGGACAGTTCCGGATGCTGGATGATAGGGAGATAGATCACAGTATTTTGGCGGCCATAGGAAATGTATTCGCTTGGATTTTTCTTCCTTTGGGCTGGGGAGATTGGAAATCTGCAGTGGCGGCCATCACAGGACTGGTTGCCAAAGAAAATGTAGTTGGAACTTTTGGAATCCTGTTTGGATTTGCAGAAGTTGCGGAAGATGGAACAGAGATCTGGGGAACCTTGGCGGGACATATGACAGCGGTGGCGGCGTATTCTTTCTTAGTATTTAATTTGCTGTGCGCTCCCTGTTTCGCGGCCATGGGGGCTATCAAACGGGAAATGAATAATCGCAGATGGTTCTGGTTTGCCATTGGATATCAGTGTCTCCTGGCTTATGTAGTATCACTGTGCATTTACCAGATTGGAACCTGGATTACCGTAGGGACCTTTGGATTTGGAACAGCAGCAGCATTCTTATTGATGGCAGGATTTTTATATTTGTTATTCCGCTCCGGGAAAAGGAAAAGCAGAATAGGAATGAAAGGTCTGGCGGGAGCGCGATAAAATAGAGACCGGAAAACAGCATAATCCTTTTGAAAATGCAGAGAATAAAAGAGAGACTGACCAGGAAAATAGAGGGCAGAAATAGGAAAAGGAGCAGATAGACATGAAGATCATGATTGGGCTATTGATTCCATTTTTGGGAACCACATTGGGAGCCGGGAGCGTATTTTTTTTGAAAGATGCCTTAAGGCCGGGAATCCAGAAAGGACTGTTAGGGTTTGCTTCCGGGGTTATGGTGGCGGCCTCTGTCTGGTCATTGCTGATTCCAGCCATTAATTTTTCTGCTGATCTGGGAGAACTGGCTTTTTTTCCGGCAGCTATAGGGTTTGCCCTGGGAATCTTGTTTTTATTGGAAATGGACCGATGGATTCCTCATCTGCATTTGAATTCAGAGGAGCCGGAAGGACCTAAAAGCAGATTAAAAAAGACCACTATGCTGATTTTGGCAGTGACGCTGCACAATATACCAGAAGGAATGGCGGTAGGGGTGGTATTTGCTGGTCTGTTGTCTGGGGAAGAGATGATTTCTTTTTCTGGCGCTTTAGCGCTGGCAGTTGGAATTGCCATTCAGAATTTTCCAGAAGGAGCTATCATTTCCCTTCCGCTGAAAAGCGAGGGAGGAAGCAGAGGAAAAGCTTTTGTTTATGGAATGCTTTCCGGGATTGTGGAGCCAGTGGGGGCATGTCTGACCATTCTGCTGACAGGCTTGGTTCTTCCATTTCTGCCTTATCTGCTGTCTTTTGCGGCAGGGGCCATGATCTATGTGGTAGTAGAAGAACTTTTGCCAGAGGCGTCTCAGGGGGAACATTCTAATATTTCTACCATAGGATTTGCCCTGGGTTTCCTGATTATGATGATTTTGGATGTGGCATTGGGGTAAAATACTTTAATATGATTCTCCCTTGTTGGCGTTTTAAATGTTGTTTGGGTTTTCATATGAAAATAGCAAGGAGGTAAGAAATGAGTATTGTGATCATTGGGGGCCATGACAGAATGGTCTGCCAGTACAAAAAAATATGCAGAGCATACAAATGCAAAGCAAAGGTTTTCACTCAAATGTCAGGGAATTTGAAGGAGAAGATAGGAAGGCCTGATTTGATGGTAGTATTTACGAATACTGTTTCTCACAAAATGGCTCATTGCGCTCTGTCAGAAGCAGAAAAAGTGAAAGCAGATGTAGTGAGGTGCCATACTAGCAGCGGCAACGCTTTAGAAGGGATTTTGATGGAAAGATGTACTTGATTTGCAGGCAGACAAGGGTCTGCAGGAAGCTTAAAAACAGTTCGTATGTTTTGACGGTAAAAGGATATACTAACAAAAAAAGTAAAGGAGAATGGAAAATGGACAAATATGTTTGCGAGCCATGCGGATACGTATACGATCCAGAGGTTGGAGACCCAGATAATGGAATAGCTCCGGGAACCGCTTTTGGAGATATCCCAGAAGATTGGGTATGTCCTTTGTGCGGATTGGGAAAAGAAGTGTTTGTCAAAGAATCTTAAGATGATTGGCCCACTCCCGCAAAGAAAAACATTGCTTTGCAGTTGTGTTGAAACGCGATACCTTCAGCATATTGCTTATGCTCGGAAAAATACGGTTATTCCTTCTGGAAATACTTTTGATTTTGTGCTAAAATATAGAGCAGAATAAAGATAGAAAGAAGGAAGAATATGTATAAGATTATGACGCCTGGCCCTACCCAGGTAAAAGAGAATATCCGGCTGGCAAGGGCAAGAGAGTGTACGAATCCTGATTTAGATGAAACTTTTGTGGAATTCTATAGGGAGACCTGCCGGCAGATCAGCCGTCTGCTTCATACAGAGAATGAGACTTTCATTTTGGATGGAGAGGGAATTTTGGGCTTAGAGGCCGCCTGCGCTTCCTTGACAGAGCCAGGCGACCGGGTGCTTGTGCTGGATAATGGAGTTTATGGAAAGGGCTTTGCAGATTTTGTCTCTCTCTATGGGGGAAATCCTCAATTATATACCGTGGATGACAGGCGTCCCATAGATCCTCAGAAGCTGGAGCATCATCTGCAGAAAGATCACGATTACAAATATGCCACGCTGGTTCACTGTGATACGCCCAGCGGTATGTTAAATGATATCCACACCCTCTGTCCCATTCTCAAAAAATATGGAATTCTGACAGTGGTGGATTCTGTTTCAGCTATGTTTGGGGAAGAATTAAATGTGGAAAAAGCCCAGATTGATCTAGTGTGCGGCGGTTCTCAGAAGGCAGTGTCCGCCCCTCCGGGATTGACTTTTGTTACCATCAGCCAGGAGGTAAAAAAGGTTATGGCAGACCGGAAGACGCCTATTGCTTCCTTCTACGCTAATCTGAAAGTATTTGAAGGATATTATGAAGCAAAATGGTTTCCTTATACTATGCCCATCAGTGATATTTACGGGCTCCGGGAAGCCTTTGACAACATTGAAAAGGATACGGATATCTTGAACCGCCATGCCAGAATTGGAAATGCCTGCAGACAGGCGTTGAAAGGGGCAGGCTTGAAATTACATCTGGCTTCTGGATTTTCCAATACAGTCACGGTGTTTGATGTTCCAGAGGGAGTTAAGGCACAGGATATTTTATCTATAATGCGTGAAAAGCATGGAATTATGCTGGCGGGCTCCTTTGACAATCTTGCAGGCCAGGTGATCCGTATCGGCCATATGGGAAGTAATGCCAATGTAAAAGATATGACAGAGACTATGGAGGGGCTGGAACAGACCTTAAGACAGCTTGGCGTACCTTTGAAATGCTCTTTGAAAGAGGGATTTTGCCAATTGGTGGATTGACAGAATGGCAGGATTGTGAGATAGTAATTACTGTGAAAGTTTAAGAATGCTATAGTAGAATTAACCATGCAGCCTGTTTTAGAACAGGCTGTGCATGATAAAAATATACTGTAATTATGATAGAGAAAGCGGGAGCAGAGATGTCAACCATAGATAAGATCAACCAATTGAAAAAGGAACGAAATGCGGTTATATTAGCCCATTATTACGCAGAAGATGAGGTACAGGCCATTGCCGACTATGTAGGAGATTCTTTTTATCTCAGCAAAGTTGCCACGGAGATAGAGGCGGAGACGATTCTGTTCTGCGGAGTCTCTTTTATGGGAGAAAGCGCGAAAATTCTCAATCCGGACAAAACCGTGATTATGCCGGATCGGAAGGCAGACTGTCCCATGGCACATATGGCGGATATTGAGAAAATCAATGAAATGAGGGAAAAATATGAAGACCTGGCGGTGGTCTGTTATATCAATTCCACTGCATTGCTAAAAACTTATTCTGACGTATGCGTGACTTCTTCCAATGCATTGAAGATTGTGAAAGCCCTGCCCAATCGACATATTTATTTTATTCCAGATGAGAATTTGGGACGTTATGTTGCCTCTCAAGTACCGGACAAGGAGTTTATTTTTAATGATGGTTATTGTCATGTACATAAAAATATGATGGTGGAACATGTGAAAAAAGTGAAAGAAGCCCATCCCCAGGCTGAGATTTTGGTTCATCCAGAATGTACCATGGACGTCATTCAGCAGGCAGATTATGTGGGAAGTACTTCTGGTATTATAGATTATGCCACAGCAAGTTCGGCAGAAGAATTTATTGTCTGTACTGAGACAGGAGTGTTCCATGAACTGAAGAAAAAGAATCCAGGCAAGCATTTTTACTCTGTGGTACAGGATCAATTGTGCCCGGATATGAAACTCATCACATTGGAAAAAGCAGCGGAAGCCTTAGAACATATGGAAAATGTGGTGGAGTTAGAGGAAGAGATCAGGCTTCGGGCAAAGAGGCCGTTGGAAAGAATGCTGGAACTAGGCTAGGATGTGATCATTGTATGACATTGAAAAAGCATGTAATAGATACCATGAAAGAGTGGCAGATGAAAATCGGAAGATTTGATTCGGATCTGAGACTGTATTATCCTAAAGGCTCCTTGTGTGATTATCTGAATTTAGATAGAGAAATGGAGAATGAAGCCCTGGCGCAGGCTGTGAAACAATATTTTGCAGAGGAAGCAGAAGTTTTAGGCGAGATACACATAGAGCCAGGACAGGCGAGATTCTGCATTCTGGTGGGAAAAGAAGGGTGCGCTTATGTGGAACAGAATGTTCCAGAACCGGAATTTCTCACAAAGTTTCTAGAGGCCCTGAAAAGCCAGAAGATGTCAAAGGTTTGCGAATGCTTTGAAATATATGGGCAGAAATATGGGACAAAGGTATGCAGGGAATCAGAGAAGGACGATGGAGGAACATTGTTCTATTTTGAAGATGAAAACGTAGACCCTTATCGGTATTGTGTGGATGAGAATGAGTTTGGTATTACCTACCATCGTTTTACGAAAAGTGATTATGAAAATACGTAGTACGAGAGATTGATAAAAGGCTCCTCAGATTGAGGAGCCTGAATTTTTTCTATTTTGATGCAGATATCTTGCAAGATAGACAAAGGGAGTATCTGTTAAACTGGTTACTAAAAAGATTAGATAACTGGATATGGCGATAGAGACCATGGTAGAGTTATCATAAGTGCCTAAAAAGGCTCCCCAGGTAAACAAGATGGTATTTAAAAGCTGAGAGATCATGGTAGATCCATTGTTGCGAAGCCATAGGAATTTTTTCCGGTCTCCAAATTTTTTGCTGGTGAAAGCCCACCATTTATGGTAAGCCCATACATCAAAAAGCTGAACGATCACATAGACTACAATACCTACAATCATAAGCCGGGGCGTATTGGAAAATACGGTGCGGATGGCAGGAGAGGCAAAATCATTTTCATTGGGCAGATACAGCATCCAAGACTGGCTGATTAAAATGAAGATAATGGAAGTTGCGATTCCAAGATAAACTGCAGTCTGAGCAGCTTTTTTTCCATATAATTCACTTAAAATATCGGTGACCAGGAAGGTAGAAGCAAAAAGGATATTCCCTAAGGTCATTTCCATGCCAAAGGCATCCACGATAATCAAAACTTCAATATTGGCAGCGATAGTGGCAGTTATGGTCCACAGATACAGCCCTTGTTCCTGAAACAAACGAAAAAGAACCAGCACGATAAAAAAAGTAGAAAATAGAGACAAGATCAAAATAATTTCATTTTGCATGAGTAACAACACCTCCTACACCGAAAGCAGTATTCTCCATCAGAATATCCACCCGGTGATTTTTAATATATTTTGGATAAAGTTCTTTGGTAAATATTTCTATCACTTTAGGGTCCGGCTTGACGGGACGGTCATTTTCCTGCATGATATTGACGCAGACCCGTTCAAAATAGGCGAGGCCGGTTTGAATATCTAAGTCCATGGTCTGGGCAGTTTGTCCAGGGATGCCCTGAAGCAGGCAGACTTCATCAAAATATTCAGCGATAGTTTTTGGAGAGTCAGTATCAATTCCTTTATTCAGATAACTTTCTCGAAACAAGGAATCAAAAGTTTCCACTCCAATCTTTAGTTTCAGCTCAATCCCATGGGCTGAAAACCGCCTGCGGAAAGGAGCGATCGCCTCTCTGTGGCGCCAGTGGCATTCAAAATGCACCTGCTTGATCTTACAGCAGATACAGACCTCTTCAATGAGAGAGATTGTGGATTCATCCAGATCCACAAAACTGCCAGAGTTGATTACTTCCAGTTTCCCATAAATTCCAGTAACTTTTTTTAATTCTTTTTGGTTAAGGCAGAAATTTTCCCTTTCATCTGGGGAACAATCCAGGTGATAGTCGCAGAAGCGGCATTTTTTCCAGGAACAGCCCCGTCCCCGGAGCATAAGGATTTCACGAGGATTTTTGTCGTCAATTACAGCATATCGGTTTGGGTTGAAATTTTCCATTCTATTTGTGATTCCTTTCGAATAAAGAATCCTGCTCTGCGGGATTCTCCGCCTGCGGCGGACCGCTCCCGCGGTTCATTTCCTATAAGATAAAAAAGGCACGCAAATGCGTGCCCATAAAAAACGGTTGTTTTCTGCAAAAATGCAAAATCCTCCCGTTTTCAAATCCCTAGTTTTGTTTAGAGACAGGATGGTCACGAACTGTCTTATGTAATTATAAGCAATATTTCCTTTGATCCTTTGCTATTCTATCATATTAAAATTTTAATTGCAAGAGAAAAATTTGTGTTATACTATTTGTATATAGCAATTGTTATTACCTGCAGAGAGCAGGAAAAGGTCAGGAGGTTTATATGATAGATAGAATAAATAATCAAAAATACTATAACCATTCGAAAATAAATCAACAGAAACGAGAGACTACAGAATCTCCCGAGTTCAATTTGAACCTGGGAAAAGAAGGGGTAATTTACGAGAAAAATTCTCAGAAAAAAACTGCGAAGACCCAGGAAACCCAGATGGAAACAGAAGAACAAACTAGCGGCGGAGGGAAAAGCACAGGGGTGAAGCTGGAGATTTCTTCTAAAGGCTATGAAAAAGCAGTTAGGGAGAGGAGAAAATCATCTTTTATGGAAGAGGTGCGCAAATATGCGGGCCTTGCAGTGGATTTTTTGAAAGCTGTCTGGGATAAAATCTGGAATGACCATACTGGAGAGAAAGAAATGGAATTTCCAGAAGTTTTAGAGGGACAGATTGCGGAGCAGGAAGGGAGCACAGAGGAAACTGGTTTGATGGTGAGAACAGAGGGAAAAAGTACTTCAGATCAGATTTTTTTCGATGAGAACTTAAAGTTTCCAGAACGGAAATTATCCAATCAGATTGCAGAATCTATCTATACCCAAGAGGAGATCCGCCAGCTTTTCCGCCGGGGAAATCAGAAAGAAATTGAAGATTTTCTCTCTCATCATGGGGAAAAACATTTGGCAAAAAGCACAGAGCTTTTGACCCAGTATGATAAAAGAGGAAGTCTGGTGGGGATCAATGATTCAGACAGGGATCTGATTCTTCACGGAAACAGAAATCAGATGAAGCTGTGACTGCGCGGCTGTACGAGAGAAGCAGAGCTTGCTCGCTCTGTTCTGGGAGCAAAATGAAAAGCTGGTTCAGACATAATTTTTTCTGCTCTGGGATATAATGAGTTAAATGAAAAGAGCAGGAGAAAACATATGTGTGGAATTGCAGGATTTTATCATAAAGACAAAGATTATGAAACAGAGCAGGAGCATTATCGTTCCATTCTTACCAGAATGCATCAGAAACTGTGGCGGAGGGGACCGGATGAAGCAGGGATCTATCTGACTAGACATTGCGGGCTGGCCCACAGCCGGCTGTCTGTCATAGATCTTGAGGGCGGCCATCAGCCCATGACCCGCACAGTCTCTGGAAGAACCTGCAGTATTGCCTATAATGGGGAGCTTTATAATGGGAAAGAGCTGAAAAAGCTCCTTCAGGAACGAGGATGGAGTTTTACCACCACCTGTGACACAGAGGTGATTTTGCTGGGATTTCTGGAATTCGGGCCGGAATTTGTCCGGCAGCTCAATGGCATTTTTGCATTTGCAATCTACGATTCCAGAGAAGAGTCCTTGTATCTGTTCCGGGATCCTATGGGAGTAAAACCGTTGTTTTATACGGAATGTGAGGGAGAAATTATCTTTGGATCAGAGTTGAAAGGAATTCTGGTCCATCCCTTGGCAAAGGCGGAAATTGACAGAAAAGGTCTGAATGAAATTTTTGGAATCGGGCCTGCCAGAAGTACAGGATGCGGCGTATTCAAAGGATTTTATGAAGTTTGTCCGGGAGAATATCTGGTCTGCAGCAGAGAACAGAGGCTGCAGAGGAACATTTATTGGAGACTGGAAAGCCATCCTCACGAAGACAGCTATGAAAAGACTGTGGAAAAAGTCTCGGAGCTGGTACAGGATTCTGTCAGACGCCAGATGGTATCTGACGTTCCTATCTGTACCTTTTTGTCCGGCGGCGTGGACAGCAGTCTGGTGTCAGCAATCTGCGGGGCAGAGTTAAAAAAGCAGGGCAGAAAACTTGCCACCTTTTCTTTTGATTTCTTAGATAATCAGAAAAATTTCAAAGCAAATGCATTTCAGCCTTCTCAGGACAGACCTTACGTAGAAAAAATGGTAACATATATCGGTTCGAACCATACTTTTTTAGAATGTGACAACAAAAACCAGATCAGAATGCTGTATGAATCGGTAAAAGCCCATGATCTGCCTTCTATGGCAGATGTGGATTCTTCTATGTTGTATTTTTGCTCTCAGGTAAGCCAGAATTATAAAGTGACATTGACAGGAGAATGCGCGGATGAGATCTTTGGGGGATATCCCTGGTTTCACAAAAAAGAATGTTTGGAGGCGGAACTGTTTCCCTGGACGATGGATCTGTCTCCCAGAAAAGAGCTTCTTTTAGATGAATTTTTAGAAAGTCTGAATATGGATGAGTATGTGAAAGACGCTTATCAGCGTTCCGTTGCAGAGACGCCGAAATGTGAAGAAGATACGCCCAGGGAAGCAAGACGCCGGGAGATTTCTTATTTGAATATGAAATGGTTCATGCAGACATTGCTGAACCGCATGGACCGCACCAGTATGTACAGCGGCCTGGAAGCACGGGTGCCTTTTGCAGATACACGGATTGTTCAATACGTCTGGAACGTACCCTGGGAGATGAAAGCTAAAGACGGCGTGGTAAAACATCTTCTTCGAGAATCAGGAAGAGGACTTTTGCCAGAAGAAATCCTATTCCGCCGGAAGTCTCCTTATCCTAAAACTTACGATCCGCAGTATGAGAATCTGTTAAAGGGGATGGTGCGGGAAATGATTTTGGAAGGGGAGGCGCCGGTACTGCAGTTTATAGACAAAAAGAAAATGGAGCAGTTTTTGCGGCAGCCATCTGATTATGGCAGGCCCTGGTATGGCCAGTTAATGGCAGGCCCACAGATGCTGGCATATCTGCTTCAAATCAATGAATGGATGAAAGAATATCAGATAAAGGTAGTAGGATTGTAAAAGAAAAGCGGGCTGTATATTTTTCTGTGTAAGGGGATAATAACAAGGGATGCAACAATTTGTATTAAAATGTTGCATCCCTTGTTTACATTTTATATATCGAACGAAATAGAAAATACTTAACAGTAAAAATAAAAAAATTTAAAAAATTTTTTGAATCATAAATTAACATCCAAGAAAATCTGATCTTTATCATCTTGATCAATTCCAAGATACCGTTTCGTAATCTGAAAAGAAGAATGGTTGTAAATATTCATCAATACCACAGGCTGGGCTCCAGATTTCCAGGCATGGTATCCGAAAGTTTTCCGCAATGAGTGGCAGCTGATATCCGTCTCAAAGTGCAGATCTTTTCCGGCGGCCTTTATGACCCGGAATGCCTGGGAGCGGCTTAAGTGGGAGTTTTCTTCTTTTCCGGGAAAAAGATATTGTTCGGGTTTTACGGGTAAGATACTGTCTTTATATAATTTTAATGCGTCTAAAGCGCTTTGATTTAATGCAATCTGTGTCTGCTTTCTGGTTTTGTGTTCTGTGACAATAATATGTTTTAAAAACTGTTGTTCGGAAAAGTGATAGACGTCTTTCCAGCTCAATTCCAGCAGATCGCTGATTCTGAGGGCAGAATTCATGCCCAGGCAGATCAATGTATAGTTTCTGAGATTTGGTTTTTCATAAAAATAATAATTCTTTAGTTTTTCAATTTCTGTAATATTTCGGATGGGCTGTGTTGTACTCATCTGTAACCTCCTGTTTCTTATTCATTCCTGTTTTCTTTGGGCGCGGAACAAAACTGCGTCTGTCAGAGTTATCCCATGAGCGTAAATTCAAAATCTATTTAGTGAAAAAACTTTCTAAACAAGCGAATACATTAGCGCGGAATCTCTTTTTTTATCTTATAGGATTCGAGTGTCAAAAGCGCCTTTGGCGCTGCACTCATACCATATATTGCTATTGCAAGCTTGCTTGCACATCAATATATGGTATAGAGTGGGTGCGTCGCACCCTTTTGACACCCTAATTTTTATAGGAAAGACCTTGTCACGCTAACGTGTGAAAGTATCTTTCCTATAAGAGAAAAATAATATGCGCACTCGCACAAGAGGTAAAATATTGCTTCGCAATTGTGCTCGGCGCGCAAAGTGTCCAGGCCCCTCATGAGTGAGGGGTTAGGGGAGATGAAGTGGGCCTG
>JAAWBG010000055.1 GCA_022792535.1 Lachnospiraceae bacterium | reverse complement strand
CACATATTTATACTTGTTTTTATATTGTTTGTCAAGAAAATTTCCATTTTTCCGGGGATTTTATATAACTGTCCAGCCATAGTCAAAATTATGAGCGAATCATGCCTGCATGAATGCGCACATCATGCTGACTATGAGCGTAACGCCCCTTAAGTCTCAGAAAGAACCTGCAAGGCAGCAGACAGCCTAGTCAGCAGGCGCTCTGTGCCTCGGTAAGGGGCATGGGCAACTGCTGCGATTTTACAACATTTTATCAATCATTGCCAATACTTCTTTTCCCAACTTTTCAGACTTTTCATCTGCATCGGAAAGGGAAGTTCCCTTAACACCATAATAGAATTTCACCTTCGGCTCTGTACCAGACGGTCTGACACATACCCATGCGTCATCTGTCAGATCATAATAAAGTACATTAGAGGATGGCAGTCCTGTAGGAACCACCTGGCCGCTTGCCATATCCTGGATGGTATCTTTTTTATAATCCCTTGCGGAAACCACCGAATAGCCGCCAATCTCAGCAGGTGTATTCTCTCTTAAGGTATTCATGATCTCCTGAATCTTTTCTAATCCTTCAATTCCTTTCAAAGTGATAGCTTTTACATCGTCTTTATAATATCCATACCGCTCATACATGGCGATCATTGCATCCCACAAAGTCATATTTTTTGTCTTATAGTAAGCTGCCGCCTCACATAAAGTCATGGAAGCCACAACTGCATCTTTATCTCTCGCATAAGTTCCAGTCAGACAGCCATAACTTTCTTCCATACCAAACAAGTAGGTTCCTTTTCCTGTATGTTCAAATTCCAATATTTTTTGTCCAATAAACTTAAATCCTGTCAGCACTTCTACCAGAGAGATTCCATAGTATTTGGCAATGGCATCTGCCATGTTGGTAGAAACGATAGACTTGATAAAAGCTCCGTCTGCCGGAAGTCCTTCTTTTTCCTTTCTCTGGCTGATCACATAATCTCCAATCAGACATCCAGACATATTTCCCGTAAGGCTGTGGTATTCCCCTGTTTTAGAATCTTTTACATACACGCCTAAACGGTCTGCATCTGGGTCTGTAGCCAAGATCAGATCTGCATCTACTTCTTTCCCCAGTTTTAATCCCAACTGGAACGCCTCTTCCGATTCTGGGTTGGGATAACTTACGGTAGGAAACTCTCCATCCGGCAGTTCCTGTTCTGGAACTACGTATACATGTTCAAATCCCAGCTCTTTTAGTACACGCCGCACTGGGATATTTCCTGTTCCATGCAGAGGAGAATACACAATCTTCATATCTTTTGCCACCGCATCAATACAATCCTGACGCAAAACAAGGCTTTTCAGTTCCTCAATATATGGATCGTCAATGTCCTTGCCGATAGTCACATACATTCCTGCTTTCTGCGCCTCAGCCTTGTCCATAGTTTTTACAGTTGCATAGTCTGTTACCTTTTTCACCTCATCCATAATTCCTTTATCATGAGGAGGCGTAATCTGTGCGCCATCTTCCCAATACACTTTATATCCATTATATTCTGGCGGATTGTGGCTTGCAGTAATATTGATTCCTGCAATACATCCCAGCCGGCGTACGGCATAAGATAATTCCGGTGTAGGCCTCAAAGACTCAAATACATAAGCCTTGATCCCATTTGCCGCCAGACAAAGAGCCGCCTCGTCTGCAAACTCCGGTGACATTCTACGGGAATCATATGCAATGGCTACCCCCTTAACCTGTCCACCTACAGATGCAATATAATTTGCCAGCCCCTGCGTCGCCTTGCGCACCGTATAAATATTCATACGGTTCGTCCCTGCTCCTATCACACCGCGAAGACCTGCTGTTCCAAATTCCAGATCCATGTAGAAACGTTCTTCTATTTCCTTTTCATCATTTGCAATTCCCTTTAATTCCGCTTTTGTAGCCTCATCAAAATACGGATGATTCATCCACTCTTTGTAAATCTCCTTGTAATCCATTTTGATCCTCCTCGCTTTCATTTCTCAACCTGAGATCGGACTTCCAGAAGTCCTCTGTTCTTATCATACTTCATGGAATGTTTTTTCTCAACTGTTTTTTAAGGTAATTTTTAAGATATGGCACCTTCTTTTAATTATGATTGTTATTATTATTGGTACTGTTATTATTAGTATTATTCGTTGTGGTACTGTCGTTATTATTGGTATTGTTTGTATTGTTATTATTAGTATTATTGGTGTTATTGCTGTTATTGTTATTGCTGTTGTTATTGTTATTATTATTGCTGTTATTGTTGTTACTATTGCTATTGTTGTTATTATTGCTGTTATTATTATTGCTGTTATTATTATTGTTGGTATTATTGTTATTGCTGTTGTTATTGTTATTATTATTGCTGTTATTATTATTGTTGGTATTATTGTTATTGCTGTTGTTATTATTGCTGTTGTTATTATTGTTATTATTACTGTTATTGTTGTTACTATTGCTATTATTGTTATTATTGGTGTTATTGTTATTATTGGTGTTATTGTTATTATTGTTGTTGTTCGTATTATTATTACTGTTATTATTGTTGGTATTTGTATTGCTATTTGTATTTTTCTTACGATTTGTATTCGTATTCTGGCTGCTGTTTGGCTTATTATTGTTACTGCTGCTGTCCTGATTCGTATTCGTATTAACAGTAGAAATTGTATCCCCGGACTCCTTATCTGTAAGCTCAATGGTTATTTCTGCTGTCTTTGAGTTTACAATCAGAACCCTGCTCCACTCTTCATATCCCTCAGCTTTTGCTGTCAAACGATGTACTCCATAACGGACTTCCACTGCCTTACTAATGTCAATTTGGGTTCCATCCAGGTAAACAGTTCCTTCTTTAGGTTCTATTTTAAACTGAATCTGGCAGAATTTAGGACCTTCTCCTTTTAATTCATTCAGATTTACCACCGTTTCCTGATTGGATTCCACTGTAATCTCACGGCTTCCTCCATATCCGTCATTGGCCACTGACAGCAAATATCTCCCTTCACCTACTTCAATTCTCATCTGGGGAGTTATTTTCATAGATATCAAGTTTCCGATGGTAATATATCCTCCCTGAAAAACATCTATATTTTCTAATACTACCATACCATGCCCTTCTGTTACCTGAATGGTATAGATCTGTCTGTCTACTCCTCTTAAGCAAATCGTATCCTGTTCACTGATTTCAGACAGGGAGATCTTACTATTTCCATGATATGCCAAAATATTATCATCTAAAAAATACGTGGTCTTACCTACTTTTAAAATCTTTTTCTCTGTATCTAGAGTAAAATTATATAGACCCTCATAGGAGAATACTTTATCTGATATCTGAATCTTCGTCAGGTCTTCTCCCGTTCGTTCAATGGTTACAAGCTCTCCAATAGAAACCTGATCCATCGTCAAATTATCTCCATATTTCCCTTTGATATAAGTACCCCCTGAATAATTATAGGGCTTTTCCCTGGTAGTCTCATAATCCCGCAGCGTAATAATCTTCCGGTCTGCATCAATGCCAGCCACCACAAAGAGACTTTCTTCTCCTTCTGGCAGTTCCTCTTCAAGCTCCGTATCTTCATTTTCTTTTTTCTGTTCTTTATTAATATATGGAGCTTCGCTGCCATCTGTGATCCTTGTCTCTTTTTTCCCACAGCCTGCCAGTAAAAAAAGCAAACACATTGCGATTATTGTTAGATATCTTTTTTTCTTTTGCAATTTTATTCCTCCAAACCTCTGATTTTCTCGCTCACGGGCTTTCCCCTATCAAGCATCCGGTCTTCTCCCAAATCCGTTGGGGCTCTCCTCAAACATTCGCAGTGCAGCTCCAAAACCTTCGGTTTTGGAGCTCACGGGCTTTCGCCCTATCAAGCCATATAAAAAAGAAACTGTTTTCATGCAAGCATAAACAGTTTCTTTTTTATATGGCTTGGCACTGCTCATTGCTTTCCTGTAAATTATAACACATTATTGCCAATCAAGTGAAGAAAGTTTTCTCTGGCTTCGTTTTGAGCGATAAATTTATCTAGCTTTTCTAAATTTCTTCCGCAGACCCAGGCTTTGCTGGTATTAAAATAATGGTTTGAGATTTTCCAAAATTTCTCTGGATAGGCAAGGCGGACATAGAGCTGTTTCATTTCCTGGGAACTGAGTGTTCGGACGTTATGGTACGCATTCAAAAGATCCATGCCCAGTCCCATATTCCAATTATGCTTTTCCAAAATTTTGCGCATAAAATTTCCCAGATCGGACACCTGAATATCATAGGAAGCTTTTTCAAAATTCAATATGGCAATCCCCTGTCTGGAAAATATGACATTATGTTGATTATAATCTCCATGACATATGCCATAAATACTTTCGTTCCCATTTTCCGCTGTATTTTTCTCCAGTTCTCGCTCCTGCAGTGCGACTACCTCCTGAGCCTCCTGGTAAAACATATCAAAACTTTTTAAGAATTCCATCTCAAAATCATTTTTCTTTTTCCTGGAAAAAATAAAATTCCGCACTTTCTTTAATTCTCTCGTATGCCTCTGGTTCTCTTCCAGCAGAGTATCTTCTTTTACCTGCAGATATTCTGGTATCTCTTTGGGAAACCTTCTGAGAACATTATGTACCTCTGCCAATTGACGGATCGCCTGTAAAATATCATCCCGGCTCTTTGTATCGCATTCCCTTCCCTCGTACCAGTCCCGCACCATATAAGCAGTCCCATCTATATCTCTTGCAATGGTTTTGGCGTCTTTGGTCTTGACAATACAATCAATCCGTTCTTGTCCATGATCCCGCAGAAACTGCAAAAGGCTGTACAAAAAGTCTGCTCTTCCTTCTGATCCCCTATATTCTTTTAAAATTTTCAAGCCTTTCTCTGTATCACAGATTAGTGCGCCTCTTCCTTTGGCAGTCTGTTTTACCTCAAAAGGATATTGTTCCAAAATCAGATTTTCTCGATTATACACATAAACCCCTCCACCATGATATTCACAAGCTCATTTCTTGTGTCTTTCTATCATATGTGAGGGGCCTTGATTCTATTCAGTTTTTCCTGCTATTTTTCACAAAATCCAGCAAAAATTCTTTTTTATTGTCCTCTGGATATTCCAGCACATGGGACAAGGCTTCTTCTAAGACAGCTCCCACCTCTTTTCCAGGCTTCATTCCAAGCTGTATCAAGTCTCTTCCATTGATGGCAAGATCCTTTAAGTTCAGGCACTGTTTTTGATCCAAGATTTCTTGATATATCTGTTGGTAAGCGGCAAGATACGATAGTTTTTCCTCTCTCTTATAAATATTTTTTGCCAGAGTATCTGCGCGCTTCACCTCAAACAAGGCCGGATACTGTTCTTCTCCAATGCGGTGTATTGCCCGCCGCACTGCCGGCTTTTCCAATAGCGGCCTGTCATCGTGCCACTTGACCAGCGCAGTGACCTTCGTAATGGTGTCATTGTCAAATTTCCATCTCTGCAAAATCTCTTTTGCCATTTTCGAACCTTTTTCCGGATGTCCGTAAAAATGAAAAATACCTTCTTCATCTTCTGTTTTGCACAAGGGTTTTGCCACATCGTGCAACAGCATAGTCAAACGCAGCACCTTATCTTTTCTGATATTCTCAAGAGCCGCGATTGTATGTTCTCCTACATTATAACAATGATGTCGATTATTCTGAGGCGTGTTCATCATCGCGTCAAATTCTGGAAAAAATACGCCGCTCATTCCAGTCTCATACACAGTGCGCATTTCTTCTGGATGATCTGAAACCAACAGCTTCACCAATTCAGTCTGAATCCGCTCCGCGCTGACCTGAGAAAGATTTCCGGCCAGAGGCGGTATGGCTTCTCTTGTATGTTCTTCCATGGAAAAGCCAAGCTGAGCAGAAAATCGGACCGCCCGCATCATACGCAGCGCATCTTCTGTAAAACGCTCCCTGGGACTTCCCACACAGCGGATCTTTTTATTTTTCAAATCCTCTATTCCGGAAAATGCGTCGATCAATCCTTCCTGTTCATTGTAAGCCATGGCATTGATGGTAAAATCCCTGCGTTTTAAGTCTTCCAGCAAATCGGAAGTAAAGATCACTTCCCTCGGATGCCTGTTGTCTTCATATTTTCCATCAATTCGATATGTAGTTACCTCAAACCCTTCCCTGCCTTCCATCACCGTAACAGTTCCATGCTGTATTCCCGTATCTATGGTTCTTTGAAATAGCTGTTTGACCTGAGCAGGAGAAGCCGATGTTGTAATATCCCAGTCTCCCGGAGTCCGCCCTAAGATAGAATCCCGCACGCAGCCTCCCACTGCATATCCCTCATATCCTGCCTCTCTCAAGGTATTCAGAACAAATTTCACTTTTTCAGGCAACTGTATTATCATTGTATACTCCTATTTGCAGAGTTCTGCCACAACTTGATTGATGACTTTTCCATCTGCCTTTCCTTTTAGCTCTGCCATAACAGCTTTCATAATCTGACCTTTATTTTTTGTTGCAGCAATTTCTGCAAACTTTTCTGTAATAAATCCCCGCACTTCCTCTTCTGACATCATAGCGGGAGCGTATTCTTGAATCACATCATGTCTTAACTGATATTCTTCTAACAAATCTGTCCTCTCTTTGGGACAGGTATCTAACTGCTCTTTCGCTGTCTTAAGCTCCTTTAAGATCACACGGTCCACCAGTGCCTCTGGAATGTCTTCCCTGCATCCTTCGTCGATCGCCGCCTTCTTTACCGCAGATACCAGTGCAGAAATAGCATCCTTTCTTCCTTTATCTTTCGCCTTCATTGCTGCGACCATATCATTTTGTAATGTTTTAATCTCCATTATTCTATTCCTCCTGTCTCTTGGAACAACTCAAAGATTCCCCTGTTACTTTTATAATACTCTCCGAACCGTGATGATGGGCCGGTATGTTGCGTTATCATAAGCTACAATTCCGTATGCAGTTCCCTTTGCATGAACAATCTGTCCATTCCCCATATAAATGGCCACATGGCCTGCATAACAGATCAGGTCCCCGGCTTTGGCATTGGAATAACTGACTTCCTTGCCCACAGAACGCTGAGAATAAGAGTAGCTGGGAATACTAATTCCAAAATGAGCGTATACATAACTGGTAAATCCGCTGCAGTCTGCTCCTGTGTTGGGATCTTTTCCACCCCATACATAG
This sequence comes from Lachnospiraceae bacterium, assembly GCA_022792535.1. Classification (GTDB taxonomy): domain Bacteria; phylum Bacillota; class Clostridia; order Lachnospirales; family Lachnospiraceae; genus Petralouisia. The sequence goes on along the minus strand of JAAWBG010000055.1, from coordinate 34,665 downwards.
GGATTTCCCACAAATTTCAGCGCATAACTGACCACAGAGCTTCCGCTTACCCCTGTGCTGTAACTGGGATTTTTATCTCCGCCGGAATCGCTGGCCGCCGCATTATTACTGCCGCCAGAAGCGCCTCCAACAGCGCTCCCGCCGCTGCTTCCATTATTACTGCTGTTGTTATTGCTGCTATTTTCCCTGGCGGCTGCCGCTGCAGCTGCTGCCGCACGTTCCTGTTCCTGACGCTCTCTTTCATTTTCCTGGGCAATAATCGTATTTTGCGCATTGATGGTGTCTTGATATCTGGCCGCCAACGCCTGGGCTTCCGCCAGCTTTTCGCCAAAGTCTCCCACTTCCCGCTGTTTTCTGGCAATCGTTGCCTGATAATTTTCCTGAGCCACCTGAAATTCCTGCTGTTTCACTTCCAAAGCCTGAATCTCTTCTTCCTGCTGTTTCTCCAGCATTGCCACCTGTTCCTTTGTCTCTTTGTACTCCGTCAAGAGATTCCTGTCATATTCATAAACTTCATTGACATATTCTACCCGGTTCAAAAGATCCGCAATGCTTCCTGACTCCAAAATACTGGTAATCATAGCCGTATTCCCTTTTTCATACATAAAGCGGATACGCAGCTTCATTGCCTCATATTGATCTTTTTCATCCTTCTTCGCCTGCTCCAGATCTTCTTTTGTCTGGGCTAAATCATCCTGCTTGATGGACAGCTCTTCTTCTACCGTTGACAGCTTAACCATCACGTTTACCAGCTCTGCATCCAATGCATTGATCTCACCTTGCAGCTGTTCCTGCTGCCTTTCTATGCTGTTAATCTCACTCTGCTTATTTTTTAAATTCTCCTCCGCTTCCTGTTTCTTATTTTCTGCCTCTGTCTTTTTATTTGCCAACGCTACTGAAAACTGTGACATTCCCATAGCGATCACCAGCAATGCTGCTATCAGCTTTTTTAATTTCATATAACTCTCCTTTCCATAAAAAGCACATTCCACTAAAATGCAGACAGGCTTTTTTATGTTAAAGTGATTATAACATCATCTTCTTTTGATAGCAACCGGAGAACATTTGTATTTTTCGCCATCTTTTGACATTTAAGCACAGTCCCATAGCGCGGTCCACTCTTATAGCTGAATCTGTATCGAAATCTCTAAAAATTTTATACGGGAACAAAGTGGGCAGGCCCACTTCATCTCCCCTAACCCCTCACTCATAAGGGGCCTGGACACTTTGCGCGCCGAGCACAATTGCGAAGCAATATTTTACCTCTTGTGCGAGTGCGCATATTATTTTTGTCTTATAGGAAATTCGAAGGAATTTCCTATAAGACAAAAAACAGCAGGATTCAAAAAATTCCCACTGTCTTTTGATTGGATTATGCTAAAAGCAAAACTCACGCAGACTTTTCACCCTACCGTTTTAATGATAAGTATTTTATCCCCGCCTTTAATCTGTTCCGATGAAAGCTGATTTGTTTTCATGATCTCTGAAATGGTGGTAAAGTTCTCTTTGGCAATATCCCAGAGCTGATCTCCCTCTTTCGCAATATAGCCGATAATTCCAGGACTTTCCTGCAGCGCTTCCATATCCAGAGGTTCCTGGGATACTTCTGTGATCTTCTTCACTTTCTGCTGCTCAAATACAATGCAGTTCAGGCTTAATACAGCCTTCACCTCTACCTGGCTGCTGTCTGTCATCACTGTAGTAAGCTGATCAATTCCCGCCTGTAGATGGAAGCGGCAGGATCCGTTGATTCCCGGCACTTCAATCAGATAGTGGAAGGGCAGAATATCCTTGATGGAAGCCACCGGCATCCGGTCATCTGCAGTTACATACAGAATATTCATCTGCAGCGTGCCCTCCACCTGAATGCCGCCTTCCACAATCTCTGTCTGTTCTATCACCGCGTTTCCTTCACTGGCACAGAGCTGCAGAATCGGTTCCTGATTCTTATCAAGATTCATCTTTTCTGTAATTTTACATTTTGACCCATTGCGCAGCAACAGCCTCTCAAAGACAGACTCCTGATAAACAGGCGTCAATTTTTCATTGACTGCATACAGGTCTGCTACCATCTGATCTTTTTCTTCGGTAAACACCTGAATATCCAGATCCAGTACCAGCTCCAGATGAAGCATACGTTCCTCTCCATCATAATCTGGCTTTGCCTCCAATTCGATCCCTGCAATATCGTAAGACACATCGCAGACCATATCGTCCTCGCACCCATTACAGTCAATGATACCTGAAAAAGGCAGAGCTGTTTCCATCCACTGTAAATGTTCTTCCTCTTCTTCTCCCTCATACAGTACAAAGGCCAGAACTTCTCCTTTAATATGAAGCTGATGGTCCATCAGACGCATCTCCACACTGCGAAGCTGTACGCTTTTCCACAAAATCTGCCGGATATTTGGTTTATTGGAAGGCAGCACGATCTCTTCTTTAAAACGATAGGTATCTTTTTTCGCCAAAAAAAGCTGCATCGCCGTCAATGTATCCTCTAAAAGCTGTACGGTTCCCTCCTGCTCCACTCCGGTTATTACATCTTCGTCGTAAATCTCATCAATCACCGCTTCTAATACTACCAGCGCTTTTACACTGAGTTTTCTGGAATTGATGATCCCAATGGACAGATCTTCCATCTCCCATTTTAATTTTGCCGTATCATATTCATTCGCCCCATCAATGGCCAGACTTTCCTGAAAGGGAATTTCCCCGCTCATATTGTTGATCTTTCCGTCCTCCTGATCACTGCGGTACAATAGGGAAAATTTCAAAACTCCTTTCAGCCACACATGATCCTGGGTGATTGTAGTCTCATCCAGTCTGATTTCTCCTTTGTCTAAAATAATTCTTATCAGATCTGGTTTCATATCCGGCACGTTAAAATCATCATCCAGAGTAATCTGAGTGACAGCTTTTCCTTTTTCCCGATTCATATGTATATATTTTTTTGATAATTCCAAAATAAAACTCTCCAATCCTGAATATTTGTACATTTTATTCCAGATCGAAGAGTTTTATTCATTTTCCTGTTTATTAACACAATTTCATTCTTATATCTCTTGTTAAAACATCTGCGTAGCTAAAAGAAAGCAATTGCGGTGGATTTCTGTCATTTTCATCATCAACTAATATGGTAAAAACGGAAGGATATGCCCCTTTAATTACGCCCTCCTGAATGTCAACCCGGTTTCGGCCTCTGTCTAACTGGATCATAACTTTATTCCCCAATTGACCTGAGACAGATGCACGAACTTTGTTAATGTCTGCCTGTTGTACTGCCATTCTTTCCACCTCTATTCTATTTATTTGCCGCAAATGCCATTCAAGCCAGATTCTTGCTCTGAATCTCATCTGCAGAATATCACCTTTAAGAAATAATACAATCTCCCGTACCAGTAATACCTGCCCATTATAACATTCTGTTAAAATATTGTCAAAGAAAATTGTCGTGCAATTTTCGACAACTGTCGCAAAAACAGCGTATTTCCACTGTGATCATGCTTGCGGCCAAACAATTGCTTCACATTACATTCCCATAATGAGTGCAGCAACTAGTCATTCTATCCGCTGCTACACATGCATTTGCACCTAAGGATTCTTCTCGAAATTTTTCTTCTGCTTCCATCTTGAATTCGCCTAAAACTTCGTATTATAATAGGAAATGTATGGAAAGCTAACAATTAGAAGTCTTTTCACATATTATGAAAATATCAACAACCTGCAGAGAGGCAATACTATGAAAAAATTACTGGTTTATTTAAAAGATTACAAAAAAGAAAGTGTACTGGCTCCTTTATTTAAAATGCTGGAAGCCTCCTTTGAGTTGATCGTTCCATTAGTAGTGACAGCAATCATCGACGTGGGAATTGCAAATCAAGACAGCGGCTATATCTTACGCATGTGTCTGGTTATGATAGCTTTGGGACTGATTGGACTTCTGTGTTCCGTAACAGCCCAATATTTTGCGGCAAAGGCGGCGGTAGGATTCGGAACAAAGGTCCGACATCAGCTTTTCTCTCATATTCAGACTTTTTCCTTTTCCGAAATTGATCAGGTGGGAACCGCGACGCTGATCACCAGAATGACCAGCGATATTAACCAGGTACAATCCGGCGTTAATATGGTGCTTCGTTTATTCTTGCGCTCACCCTTCATTGTTTTTGGAGCAATGATCATGGCTTTTACCATCGACGTAAAAGCAGCCATGATCTTCGTTGTCACAATCCCTTTGTTGTCACTGGTAGTTTTCGGTATTATGGCGGTCAGCATTCCACTGTATCGAAAAGTGCAGGAACGTCTGGATAAAGTACTTGGCATCACTAGAGAAAATCTGACAGGTGCGCGGGTCATCCGTGCCTTTCACAAAGAAGAGGAAGAGAAAAATCGTTTTGAAGAAGGACTGGAACATCTCACCGCCATGCAAAACCATGTGGGCAGAATCAGCGCTTTTCTGAATCCTGTCACCTATGTTATCATCAATGGAGCCACCATCTTTCTACTGTATACCGGAGCTTTCCAGGTAAATGCAGGAAACCTTACCCAAGGAGAAGTAGTGGCGTTGGTGAACTATATGTCCCAGATCCTGGTGGAATTGATCAAGCTGGCCAACCTGATCATAACCATCACTAAGGCTGTTGCCTGCGGAAACCGGGTGGAATCTATCTTAGACATCCCCAGCAGTATGCCGAAAGATCAGCCTGTTTCAACAGCTTCTGGTAAAACAGAACCAGCTGAAAAGATTATGCCAAAAGAAACACCTGCCGTACAATTCTCCCATGTAGGTCTGACCTATCGGGGAGGCGCTGCAGAAAGTTTATCAGATATTGATTTCTCTGTTAGAAAAGGAGAAACCATCGGCATCATCGGCGGTACTGGCTCTGGTAAGACCTCTCTAGTACATCTGATTCCCAGATTTTACGATGCGAGCCGGGGGCAGGTATTGATCAATGGGAAAAATGTAACGGAATATTCCCTGGAAGAATTACGTCAAAAGGTGGGCATCGTCATGCAGCGGGCCGTACTTTTTCAGGGTACCATCCGTGAAAATCTCTGTTGGGGAAAAGCAGACGCTTCCGAAAAAGAATTATATGAGGCCTTAGAACTTGCCCAGGCAAAAGAGGTGGTAGAAGGCAAGGAAGGAAAACTGGAAGCCCCTGTAGAGCAGGGCGGAAAGAATTTTTCCGGAGGTCAGCGGCAAAGGCTTACCATTGCCCGCGCTTTGGTAAGAAAACCAGAGATTCTGATTCTAGACGACAGCGCTTCTGCTCTGGACTATGCTACAGATGCCAAACTGCGGAAATCTATTCGGGAAATGAAAGAGAATCCAACTGTATTTATCGTATCTCAGCGTACTTCATCCATTCAGCACGCAGATAAAATCATTGTATTAGAAGACGGAGAAATCGCTGGAGTCGGAACCCATGACGAACTACTGGAAAACTGCGCTGTTTACCATGAAATCTATGAATCTCAATATAAAAAACAGTAGGAGGCGGCTATGAAACAGACAACAAAAAAAGAACAGCAGACCAAGACCTTAAAAAAAGTTCTGCGATACATTAAAAAATACAAAATTTTCCTGATATTATCCCTGCTTTTTGCAATCGCAACCGTAGCCTCCACTTTATATATCCCGGTTTTAACCGGACAGGTGATCGACCACATTCTTGCACCAGGACAAGTGGAATTTGCTGTGATCTTCCGGCTCCTTTGTAAAATGGGTGTGATTATAGGCCTGACTGCACTGGCCCAATGGCTGATGAACGTGTGCAATAACAAGATCACTTATGAAGTCATTCAGGATATCCGGCGGGAAGCCTTTTCCAAAATTGAGATCCTTCCTCTGAAATTTATTGACGGACATTCTCACGGAGAACTGGTAAGCCGGGTCATCGCCGATGTAGATCAATTTGCCGACGGACTGCTGATGGGCTTTTCTCAATTATTTACAGGAGTTATCACAATTTTGGGAACCTTACTGTTTATGCTGAGCATCAATGTGAAGATCACTCTCGTAGTAGTTCTGATCACGCCGATTTCTCTTTTCGTGGCAAGTTTTATTGCCAAACGAACTTTTTCTATGTTCATGCTTCAATCCACCACCAGGGGAGAACAGACCGCATTGATTAACGAAATGATTGAAAATCAAAAAGTGGTTCAGGCCTTTTCCAAAGAAAAAGATGTGCTGGAAACTTTTGATGAAATCAACGGACGTTTAGAAGAAGCCTCTCTGCAGGCAACCTTTTTTTCCTCTCTGACCAATCCCAGCACCCGGTTTGTCAATAGCCTGGTGTATACCGGAGTTGGATTGGCCGGTGCATTTTCTGCCATGAAAGGGCTTTTAACAGTAGGACAGCTTTCCTGCTTTTTAAGTTACGCCAATCAATATACCAAACCCTTTAATGAGATTTCCGGAGTTGTTACGGAGCTGCAGAACGCCCTGGCCTGCGCGCAGCGCATTTTCCATCTGATTGAAGAAGAGCCTCAAGTTCCAGAACCAGAAAATGCTGAAATCTTATCTGATGTAAAAGGAAACGTAGATCTGGAACATGTATATTTCTCCTACACTCCAGATAAAAAGCTGATTGAAGATTTTAACCTTACCATTCAGCCAGGACAGCGGGTGGCAATCGTAGGCCCTACCGGCTGCGGAAAAACCACAATTATCAATTTGTTAATGCGTTTTTATGACGTGGATCAGGGAAGTATTCAGGTGGAGCAAAAAGATATTCGAAATGTCACCAGACGCAGTCTGCGGGAAAGTTATGGAATGGTTCTGCAGGAAACCTGGCTCAAAGCAGGAACCATCCGTGAAAATCTAATTATGGGAAAGCCAGAAGCTTCCGAAGAAGAAATAATAGCCGCTGCCAAAGCAGCCCACGCTCACAGTTTTATCAAGCGGCTGCCTCAGGGATATGATACTGTTATCGGAGAAGAAGGCGGAAGCCTGTCCACCGGGCAGAAACAGCTTTTGTGCATTGCACGGGTTATGCTCTGCCTTCCCCCTATGTTAATCCTGGACGAAGCCACCTCTTCCATTGATACCAGAACCGAAATGAAAATCCAAAACGCTTTTGCAAAAATGATGCAGGGACGCACCAGCTTCATTGTGGCCCACCGACTGTCCACCATCCAGGAAGCAGACATTATTCTGGTCATGAAAGACGGGCATATCTTAGAGCAGGGCAGCCATGAACAACTGCTGGCACAACATGGATTCTACTACGAATTATATAACAGTCAATTTGCAATATAATACACTATTTTATAAGATTCGGCTTTCATAGTAAATACCCCCTTACCATCCCTTGTGAATCACATCTTTTCCAAATTTTTTCCGAAGAGCTTCCGCCGCCTGATCTGCCTGAATTTCCTTTTGGGTTTTAGGCAGATCAAATAATGTCATCTGCACAGGCTCCGGCTCTGTGGCCAGCTTAGAAGTCCGCACCCCTAAAAGGCGAATAGGCTCTCCATTCCAAAGCTCATCAAACAAAATACAGGCATGATGATATAGAATTTTCTCATCATCCGTAACAGCAGGAAGCTGAGTCTGATGGGAAACATTTACAAAAGAATCGTACCGTATCTCCGTACTGATCATTCCTGCAAGCTGTCCATATCGTTTCAGGCGGGAAGAAACCTGTCTGCAAAGGGAATGCAGGACTTCTTTAGCATCAGACGCAGTCTCTGCATTTTTTGCAAGGGTAGTGGAATTTCCTACCCCCTTCAGCTCACTTTCCTCAGTCTGCACTTGAGAATCATCCATCCCATTGGCAAATTCCCAGATCAATCGTCCATGACTTTTCATATGACTTTCCAAAATTTTCAAATCCATATGGGCAAGATCACCGATGGTCAAAACTTCCAACTTTTCCAAAGTAGCTGCCGCAGATTTTCCCACCATAAACAGCTCACGAACTGGCAGCGGCCACATTTTTGTGGAAATTTCCTCTGGAAACAAAGTGTGTACTTTATCTGGTTTCTGAAAATCAGAAGCCATTTTGGCCAGAAGTTTATTGGAAGAAATTCCAATATTTACCGTAAATCCCAACCGGCTGCGGACCGTATCTTTCATCAGCACCGCCGCAGTTACAGAGCTTTCATAATCTTCCACATACTCGCTGAAATCCATATAACACTCATCAATGCTGACCTGCTCAATTTTAGGACAAAAAGTGCGAAGCAATTCCATCAGCCGCTGGCTGTAACCGTGATACAATTTATGGTCCGGCGGTTCTAAGAGAAGATGTGGACACTTCTGCAGCGCATGAGCTACCGGTTCCCCAGTAGAAATGTGAAAGGCTTTTGCAGGAATAGATTTGGCAAGTACTACGCCATGACGGCTGGACATGTCTCCGCCGATAATAGACGGAATTTCCCGCAGATCCAGGGTATCTCCCTTCTTCAACCGCTCCACTGCAGACCAGGATAAAAATGCTGAATTTACATCAATATGAAAAATTACTCTCTGCAACATGATCATCACCTACTGTCATCAAAATCTTCCATTTCCGCTCAGATTCAAGCGATCATATCCATCTCTAACATTCCCTGGGCAATATTCAAAGCGTGATCGCCCACCCGCTCAAAATCGGCCAGCATTTCCGAATAGAGGCTGCATGCTTCTTCCGAGCAGATTCCCTTTTTTATCCGTTCCATATGAGCTTTTCGAAAAGCAATGGTCATATTATCAATATCCTGCTCCAGCCGGCCAACCCGCATCAGCCATTTGGCACTTCCCCGGTCTTCTTTTCCCAGCGTTTCAAAAGTTACCTGTAAAACCTGCTCGATCTGCTCCATTTCTCTATGGGCCTCTCTGGAAAAGGAAATTTTCTTTCCCTCTAAAATATGGAGATATTCTGCAATCTTCATAGCATGATCCCCAATCCGTTTCACATCTAACGTCATCTGAAAATACTGGCTTGCCATCATAGTATCCCTCTCATTGGATTCATGAACAATCCTTCTGGAAATTGAACGGGAAATTTCCTGATTCAAATAATCAATATATTGCTCCCTCTCATCGATCTCTGAAAAGGCTTCTTCGTCCGACATTCGAAAAGCCCAAAAAGCTTTGTCCACATTTTCCTGAGCCATCTCCAGCATACGCAGGATCTCCTGGCGGAGCTGAGTAAAATAAATGGCAGAACTTCCGATAGCCCCTGCAGAAAACTGTCCTTTAGAAATTAGATATTGTAAATGTTTTTCCGGCATCTGTTTTTCTCTTCTTTCCTGCTCCTGTCCAGGCAGAAGTCTGTCAGAAACACGAACTAAGATCTTATCTGCCGGAAGCAGAAGCAGAGCTGTGGCAAGATTAAAGATCGTATGCATATTTGCCACCTGCGCCGCCGGATTTAAGGGTGTCAGCTGCTCCAACAAAGGCACCAGCGGCGTTGTGATACACAAAACAGTAAACAATACCATTCCAACCAGGTTAAAACACAGGTGTATCCATGTCACCCGTTTTCCCTCCCGAACCGTCTTTGCAGACGCCAGAACTACAATCAGACAAGTTCCAATATTCTGCCCAAACACCACAAAAGCCGCCTCTTTCATTCCAATCAGCCCGCTGGCTGCCAATGCTTGAAGAATCCCCACAGAAATTGCAGAAGACTGTAACAGCATAGTAAAGAAAATGCCTGCCAGCATTCCAAGGACAGGATGAAAATTCCCGCCTACTGCAGAAGTAAAACCGGGATACTCCTGCAGAGGAAGCATGGCTTTCTCCATCATATCCAGCCCCATAAAAAACACGCCCATTCCCGCCAAAATCTCACCGGCACAAACATACCTGTGTTTTTTCCATATCATGAGCAGGATCACTCCTACAAAAACAAACATAGGAGCCGCCACATCTATTCCCAAAGCGATTAGCTGGCCTGTTATCGTAGTTCCGATATTTGCCCCCATAACCACCCACACTGCCTGCTGCAAAGTGATCATTCCTGAACCCACAAATCCTGCCGCCATCCACACAGTAGCGGAAGAAGACTGGATCACCACAGTGATAAGAATTCCGATTACCACCCCAAAAAATGGATTAGCCGTCAGTTTTTTCAGCACGTCTTTCATTCTATTTCCCATTGCTGTTTCCAATCCGTTGCACATCATCTGTCTTCCATATAAAAACAGCGCAAATCCCCCAAATAATTCTAATACTTCTCTCGTACCCATAGCTTTTTCCTTTTTCTTTCCTCATGATCTTTCTTTCATTTCCTTTCTTTTCTCTGTCTTAGCACTTCTCCTCTGCCAGCAGTTTATTTTCCTGAAAGAAAACGAAAGACCCATACATTTCCATGTAAAGGTCTCAAATTCCTATATCATATCTCAATGCATATCAAAATCAGCATAACAATTTTTTTCTTCTCCGTCAATCTCCTGATAGTTTCCTTAGCATTTTCTTATCATATTCTCCAACCTTTTCATCAATCTGGCCGCCAGGATTCCAATCACCGCCCCGGCAATTGTTCCAGATAAAATCAAGACTGGAAGATAATACAGGAGACTGGCAGTTTCCACTACCAGAACAGCCGCCAGGATTTGACCTATATTGTGGAAAACTCCTCCTAACACACTGACTCCTGTTACAGAAAACACCTCTAATTTCCTTATAAGAATCATTACCAAAAGGCTGAGACTTCCTCCTGCCAGACTGTACAGCATACTTGCCGGACTGCCGAAGGTAAATCCCGTCAGTACAATTCGAATCAGAGACAAAGCACAGGCCTCTTTGGTCCCCATAGTATAGAGAGCCACAATCACCACAAGATTTGCCAATCCCAGCTTAACTCCTGGAATTCCCAGATGAATGGGAATCAAAAATTCAATATAAGAAAATACAAATGCAAGAGCTGTCAGCATTCCCATATATGCCGCCTTTTTTGCCATGGTTCTCGCCTCCAGTTCCACTGGCAGAACTGTCTACTTCCCTTTCGTCTCCATTTTCAATCTCCACTACCACCCGGTTGGGCAGACACACCAAACTCTCTCCCGACTTTTTTACCGGACGATGTTTTACACATAATTTATCTGGGCAGGAAGCTTCTGTGATTTCCGCCTGATTCTCCTTGATCTCCAACACGTTATAGTTTCCATCTCCAGAAGATATTTTCACAGTCTGGGGATGGTTCAGCGCATAACGCCCTTGTTCTTTTCCATCCACATACACCACTGCTTCTGCCATTTTTGTATTGGCGGCAAAATAGAGAGAAATTCCTACAGACAAGATCAGCGCTGCCGCCGCAAGAACTCCCATTAAGATCACATCATTTTTCTTCATCAAATTCAAATCCGCTGGAGCAACGGACGCCTCCATCTTCCATGATCCACAATGCTTCCACCCCAGGCATTGATTCCACCAATGCAAGCCCCTCCTGAACTTCCATATTAAACAGCGAAGTGGAAAGGGCATCTGCTTTGCCGGAGTCCTCCGCCATAACAGATACGGAAGGAAAATATTCTGAAGGCATTCCTGTGTCTGGATCAATAATATGGCAGTACCGCTTTCCCTCTACCATATAAAAACGCTGATAATTTCCACTGGTCACAATAGATCCCTCTGTAAGCTCCACCGCTCCCACATAACTCTGATCACTGTCCAGATCCGGGTTCTCAATTCCTACCCGCCAGGGTTCTCCATCCCCTTTATTTCCCACTGCACAGACATTGCCGCCTACGCTGATCAAAAGATGTTTCATACCTATTTCTTCTGCATACTCTGCCAGACGTTGTACCGCGTATCCTTTTCCAATACTTCCCACATCTAGGGACATATCTTCATCCTGTAAAAACACCGTGGACGCCTTTTCATCTATGATTACCTTAGAAATATCTGTATGCTCCGATTGCTTTCTCAACAATTCTTCCGGCGGAAGCTGGGCCTCTTTTGGATCAGCCATTCCCTGTTCCCGGTATTCATGCCATACCGACAGAACGCTTCCATAGGCAATATTGATCTTTCCCCCTGTTTCCTGGTACATTTCTTTTCCCAGCTTCAAGAGCCCTATCATCTCCCGATCCACTTCTACCGGCTCTTTTCCTGCGGCATCATTGACGGTCTTTATATTATTGATTCCTTCATAGGCGTGATAGATATCAAAAAGCTCATGGTAATATTTCAGCTTTTTCTGCAAAAGCTCCGTCTGTTCCTGAAATTCTTCCTGGCTTTTGGCATATCCTGTGATCACCGTCACCGTATCAAAGCTGTCAAAAAATTTCACTTCATACCGTTCCATCCTGTTGCTTTTGGATTCTGCCGCCAAAAATCCGGCCACCAGAACCGCAGCCAGCAGAACAACCACTGCGCCATAGGATTTTTTCACATGCATCCCTGCCCTATCCTATTCTTCTTTGTCTGTATCTTCTGCATCATCCGCATTCTCATTCGTTCCGGCGTCTGTATCGTCCGCATTCTCATCTGCTCCGGAGTCTGCTTCCTCTGCATTTTCATCGGCATCGTTATCTGCTTCATCTGTATTTTCATCTGCTCCGGAATCTGTATTATCTGCATTCTCCTCTGTATCTGAAGTCTCTTCCTGCTTAATGGTAAACAGATCGTCAAATTTTACTTTTTCCCATTCTTTTTTATTCACTTCAAACTTCACGTTCTCTTTATAACCATCACAAACTTCCTTGTAGTGGTCATTTTTTCTTTCTTCCAGAATAGATTCTTTCTTTTTCTCTGTAGCTTCTTTGTCAAAGGTGCTGTCCATCCGCACCACATAATAATTTTCATCTCCTGTGATGATCCCGCTGAGTTCTCCCTCTTTCAGCTTATCTGCAGCTTCTACCAGGACTTTGTCCAGAGTCTCTTCATCAGAACCATAAGAGGCGTTGGATACGGTGTAGCCTGCTGCCTCTGCTGCTTTTGCAAAATCTTCTTTGGCAGAATCCACAAATTCTTTGATCTTTTTTTTCAGGTCTTCTTTCTCTTCCTCTGTGTATTCCTTCTTATTTCCCTCTTCATCTGTGGTGGAAACATGATTTATCTGTACATAACTGACAGTTTTTTGAGCCGCCTCTTCATCAGATACTTCTGTATCCACTTCTGCCTCAATGGCCTTCCGCATTTTACTCTGAATGGTATTCAGCCGGAGCATTTCCTTCACATATTCTTTGGTAGCTCCTACCTGCTTAACAGCCTTTTCCGTATTATCTGACAAAAAAGCATCCGCCGCTTTATCTGCCTCTGCTAATTCTTCTTCTGTAATCTCCACATTATAATCTTTCATGTGATCTTCCAGCAGATATAAAGTCTCTATATTTTCCGCCACATTATTTTTGACAGAAGTCTCCATATCTGTTCCCTCATTAAAGAGATCCTGAGACCACATGTCCGCTCCAAACATAGCAGAAAACTGTCCGTCATAGATTGCCTGCTGGTATCTTGCCATAAAATTCATAAATCCCAGAGAAATCTCTTCTCCATCCAGGGTGGCCCCTGTTTTATCTCCATCTATCGAACTACCGCATCCTGTCAGTACAGTTACTCCCATTGCTGCCGCTAACAGCAGAGAGATCAATTTTTTTCCTTTCATAATATCCTCCTGTGTATCAGAGTACAGACGATGACCGCATTACTCTAATTTTCCAACATACTTCTGATATTATAAGTCTTTTTTTCATTGGTATCAACTATTTTATAAGGAATTCATAGATTTTTCACACCAGTTCAGCCATAGCCTGGTATTATGGGTGAATTATGCTTGCTCTATCTTGACGCACGCTCACAGGCTTTCTTTTCTACCAGCAGATTCCAGGTGTCTTCCAGAATTTTCTCTGTAACTTCCAAAGTACTTACATTTTTCTGTCTGCTGCTGTGACTTTTGGTATACTCAAAATAAGGTCCCTTGGCGTCCCGGATAAACTGCAGCCCTCCCTGATAATTTTCTGTCATCTGGGCGATATTGCCGGGATCAATATTAGCCTGATAATAAAATGTAAATTTAATTTTTTCTCCAAACTCTTTGATTTCTGTGTAATAGCACTTATGGGCTTTGGCTTTTAGCTGTGCGATAGTCAGCAGATTTTCTACCGATCTGGGGGGTTCTCCAAAACGGTCGATCAATTCCTCTAACATTTCTTCCTTTTCTTCCTGGTTTTCAATCACTGCAATCCGCTTGTAGATATCCAGTTTTTGAAATTCGTTCGGAATATAGGAGGGCGGAATAAATGCATCCATCTCCAATTCAATGGTAGTGTCAAAGGGCTCTACAGAAACTTCACCTTTCAGGGATTTTACCGCTTCATTTAACATTTTACAATACAGATCATAGCCTACCGCCTCCATATGGCCATGCTGTTGGGCTCCCAAAAGGTTTCCTGCGCCCCGAATCTCTAAATCCCGCATAGCGATCTTAAATCCGCTTCCTAATTCCGTAAATTCCTTAATGGCCGACAGACGTTTCTCCGCCACTTCTTTCAGCATTTTGTTCTGCCGGTACATGAGAAAAGCATAAGCGGTACGGTTGGAGCGACCCACCCTTCCCCGAAGCTGATAAAGCTGAGACAATCCCATATTATCCGCGTCGTGAATCATCATGGTATTGACATTAGAAATATCAAGTCCTGTTTCAATAATTGTGGTAGATACCAGAACATCAATCTCTCCATTGATAAACTGATACATAATATTTTCCAACTCCCGCTCTTTCATCTGTCCATGAGCAAAGGCCACATTTGCCTCCGGTACCAACTGGGCAATTCTGGAGGTCACTTCTACAATCTGATTCACCCGGTTAAAGACATAATAGACCTGTCCCTCTCTGGCCAATTCCCGGTGAATGGCCTCTCTCACAATCTCCTCGTTATACTCCATCACATATGTCTGAATGGGAATCCGGTCCATAGGCGGTTCTTCCAGCACGCTCATATCCCGGATTCCGATCAGGCTCATGTGAAGGGTTCTGGGAATCGGCGTAGCTGTCAGTGTTAAAACATCCACATTATTTTTCATCTGTTTGATTTTTTCTTTGTGGGTCACCCCAAATCTCTGCTCTTCATCAATGATCAAAAGTCCCAGATCCTTAAAGGCCACATCTTTAGAGAGAACCCGATGGGTGCCGATCACTATATCCACAATTCCCCGCTTCAGATCTTCCACCGTTTTCTTGACCTGTCCATTGGTACAGAACCGGCACATCAGATCCACCCGCACTGGGAAATCTTTCATTCGCTGCACAAAATTGTTATAGTGCTGCTGAGCCAGAATTGTGGTGGGTACCAGGTATACCACCTGTTTGCCATCCTGCACGGCCTTAAAAGCGGCCCGGATGGCAATTTCCGTTTTTCCGTATCCCACATCTCCGCAGATCAGCCGGTCCATAATCTTCTGGCTCTCCATATCACGTTTAGTAGCCTCGATGGCAAGTTCCTGATCCTCTGTCTCCTCAAAAGGAAATAATTCTTCAAACTCTTTCTGCCATACGGTATCTGTCCCATAGGCAAAACCTGCCCTCTGCTGTCTCGCGGCATATAATTCCACCAGCTCTCTGGCTATTTCTTTCACTGCGCCTTTTACCCGGCTGCGGGTCTTGCTCCACTCTGGTCCATCCAGACGGTTGATCTTGGGCCGCTTCGCCTCTGCACCGGCATATTTTTGAATGGCTTCCAATTGAGTAGCCAATACATAGAGAGTACTTCCCTTGTCATATTCAATTTTTACATAATCTTTTGCCGTCCTTTGAATCTCAACCTTCTCAATTCCCCGGTACACGCCGATTCCATACCGCTCATGCACCACATAATCTCCGATACTCAAGTCGGTAAAACTCTGAATCTTCTCTCCTTCATAGATCCTGCGTTTTTTCTTCCTCTTCTGTTCTCCGCCGAAAATATCACTTTCTGAGATTGCCACAAACTTAATGTCTGGATACTCAAAACCCTTTTTCAGTTTCCCATAAGCTACCATAACTTCCCCTGGCTGTACCAGATGATCATAGTCCTCACTGTAAAAGCAGCTCAATCCTTCCTGCTGCAGATCCTCTGCCAAACGCCCGGCGCGGGTTCTGGAGCCAGATAATAAAATAACCCTGTATTTATTTTTTCGATAATGGCGGAGATCCTTTACCAATAATTCAAAACTCCGGTTGTAAGAATTTACAGTTCTTACGGAAACTGCATAACGATGACTGGTTTCCAACTGATCTGCCTGCAGATCCAGCGTGGTCAATGCCACAGACTTGCGCCGCTGCATTTTTGCAAAGATCTCTTTTCCCGAATACAGAGCCTGCATCTGTCCTGGCAGAATATAGCCTTTTTCCAGACGGTGGGTCATGCTCTCTGAAAATTCCTGTTCCACCACCCTGCCCTTTTCCGCCAGACGAGCTGGTTCATCCAGAAACACCAGGGTCTGATCTGAATCAAAATAATCCAAAAAAGACACTGTCTCTTCCAGAAAATACATAAGATAGCTGTCAATTCCAGTTCCCTGCTCTAATTCCGTGATTTCCTCCACCAAAGCATCCACTGTGGTTTTCACCCGATGGGCTTCCTCTGTTTTCATCTCTTTCCGAAAAGTCTCGTATAATTCCTCCCCCTCTTTTTGCAGCTTTTCCAGACCTTGTTTCATCATTTCCGGAAATAAAACCACCTCGCTGGCTGGATAAATGCGCACATGCTCTAGATTTTCAATGGAACGCTGGCTTTCCACATCAAATCTGCGCATGGAATCAATCTCGTCTCCCCACAATTCAATCCGGCAAGGATTCTCATCTGTCAATGGAAAAATATCTAAAATACCCCCTCGGACTGCAAACTGTCCGGCTGTCTCCACCTGATAATTCCGCTCATATCCCATGCCCACCAGCTGCTGTTTCACTTCTTCCACATCCAGCACATCTCCAAGCCCGTATTCCAAGATTGCCTGCTTCACATGATCCAGAGGCACCACCCGGTCCATCAGAGCGTCAAAACTGGTGATCACCGTCACCCGTTCCTGCTCTAAAATCGCCTTTACTGCCCCAAGACGCTCTCCTGTCAACAGATTTCCCCGGATATCCGATTGGTAAAACAGCACGTCCTTCGCTGGATAATAGACTGCCTGTCTGTCAAAAAAACGGTAACTTTCATACAGTTCTTTTGCCTTTTGTTCCTGAAAGGTCACAATCAGACAATTTTCCTTTTTATCTGCCAGACTATAGATAAAATGAGGCTTCTGAGTATCAATACACCCGGAAACCTGCACCACTTTTTTTTCACCTTTCGACAACTGCATCTTCAGGTCTGCATATTCTTTCAATTCTGACAAAGGCTCCGTAAAGCTTTTCATTTTCTCCTCCATTTTAATAAAACTTTAGGAAACAAACTTAGTTAAACAGATTCATAGCCCGGTCCGTCTCATTCTGCACCATAAGAGCCGCCGCCTCGCAGGCCTTTCCAAAGGCTTCCTCTACCAGAGCCCGCTCTTCCTTAGAAAATCTTCCCAGCACATAATCAGCCAGATCCCATCCCTGTGGTTTTTCCCCTACGCCGATCTTAATCCGCAAAAATTCCTGAGTTCCAACATGACTGATAATATTTTTCACCCCATTATGACCCCCGGCGCTTCCTTTTTTCCTGATTCTGAGCTTTCCAGGAACAAGGCTGACATCATCATAAATTACAATCAGCCCTGTCTCTGGTTCCACCTTATAAAAATTCAGAGCCGTTCCGATACTTTCCCCGCTCAGATTCATAAATGTCTGGGGCTTCATTAAAATGACTTTCTGTCCCTCTATCATCCCAGTTCCCCACAGCGCTCTGTGCTTTCGTTCGCTAACTCTTATCTTATATTTTTCCGCCAGCAGATCAATGACATCAAAGCCTACGTTGTGACGGGTTTTTTCATACTTTCCTGTAGGATTTCCCAGTCCAGCAATGATAAACATGATTGTCTCCTTTTCTTCTGAAATTAGATAATATTTAGGCAAGCACGCCGAAATACAGCAGCACCAGCCCGCCTAAAATAATCCGGTACCAGCCAAAGACTTTAAAATCATGTTTCTTAATATACCCCATCAGAAACCGGATTACTACAACAGACACCACAAAAGATACTACCATTCCTGTCAGCAAAATGGAAAGTTCCATACTTGTAAAAGTTAAACCAAAACTTAATAATTTTAATAAGCTCGCTCCAAACATTACTGGAATTGCAAGATAAAATGTAAATTCTGCCGCTACGGTACGGGAGACTCCAAGCATAAGAGCGCCGATAATGGTAGCTCCGGAACGTGAGGTTCCTGGAAAAACAGCCGCTGCTAACTGAAACACGCCGATCAATAAAGCCACTCTATAGTCTAAATCTTCTGTACTGCAGATCCTGGGTCTTGCGCCGCGGTTCCTGTTTTCCACAACAATAAAGACAATACCTACTAAAATCAGCATGATGGCCACTACCCAGAAATTATACAAATGTTCTTCTAACCAATCGTCAAACAAAACTCCTACGATTCCCGCCGGAATACAAGCCACCAGAATCTTGCCCCAGAGATTCACAATATCCCAATCAATCCGAATCTGCCTTCTTCTGTTTCGATGAAGAGGGAAAATCTGATTCCAGAACAGGAGAACCACCGCCAGAATTGCTCCCAACTGCACCACCACCAGAAACATATTCCAAAATTCCTGAGATACCTTCATGGGCATGACCTCTTCTAACAAGATCATATGCCCCGTGCTGCTCACTGGAAGCCACTCCGTAATTCCTTCCACAATTCCGTATACCACGGCTTTTAAAATCTCTAACATAATGTCCTATCCTTTCCTTCACTAAA
This sequence comes from Lachnospiraceae bacterium, assembly GCA_022792535.1. Lineage (GTDB taxonomy): Bacteria > Bacillota > Clostridia > Lachnospirales > Lachnospiraceae > Petralouisia. The sequence goes on along the minus strand of JAAWBG010000055.1, from coordinate 15,910 downwards.
ACGAGTTCCGTTACAGTATATCATACTATCGTGGCTTTTAGGAATAAATGTATTTAATTTTTTCTTAAATCTCCATTCTATTCCGCCAGTTTCGAGTCCGAATACCATTTTCCCTGCGGAGATTTCCAGAATCACAGATATCATGTGTATCCTTCAAATATTTTATAAAAAATCTCACTGCTGAACTAAATCCTTCTTCAATCCTTCCAATTTTTTCTCTGCATCTTCCAGGGAAGTTCCCTTCACCCCAAAATAAAATTTGATTTTGGGCTCTGTGCCAGAAGGACGCACACAACACCAAGCATTATCACTTAATTCATAATAAAGCACATTGGAGCTGGGAAGACCTGTGGACGTTACTTCTCCTGTCTTCATGTCTTTTCGGATATCTTTTTTATAATCCCGCACTGCAAGGACCTCAAAACCTCCCAGGGATGTTTTGGGATGATTTCTCATATTGCTCATTATCTCCTGGATCTGAGCGGCCCCATCAATTCCCTTCAAAGTCATAGTGGCAAGTCCCTCTTTGTAATAGCCATATTTTTCATACATATCCACCATGGCGTCCCATAAGGTCTTTCCTTTCATCTTATAGTAAGCCGCCACCTCGCACAGCATCATCACCGCCACACAAGCGTCTTTATCCCTGGCATAAGTTCCGGCAAGACAGCCGTAACTTTCTTCTAAGCCAAATACATAATGATAACTGTTTTGTTCTTCAAACCATTTGATCTGTTCTCCAATATACTTGAAGCCTGTCAGCACCTCAATCAGTTTCACACCGTAATCTGCTGCAATCGCTTTCGCCATATCTGTCGTGACAATGGTCTCCACCAAAGCCGGATTGGGCGGCATGGTTCCCGTTGCCCTCCGCTCACGCAAAATATATTCGGCAATCAGCATTCCAGACATATTTCCAGTAAAACTTACGTATTCCCCCCTTTGGGCATCTTTGCAATATACCCCCAGACGGTCTGCGTCCGGATCCGTAGCCAGCACAATATCTGCATCCACTTCTTTTGCTAATTTCAGCGCCAGCTCCCAAGCCTCCTCCGCTTCTGGATTGGGATAGCTGACCGTAGGAAAATTACCATCCGGCAGTTCCTGCTCTTTTACCACATAAACCTTGGTAAATCCCAGCTCCTTCAGCACCCTGCGCACTGGAAGATTGCCAGTCCCATGGAGAGGCGTATATACAATCTTGAATTCCTTTGCCGCCTCTTGAATGATCTCTGGATGAATACTCTGCTTTTTCAACTCTTCCATATAGCGGTCATCCATCTCAGTCCCGATCACTTGATACAAACCCGCCTTTTGCGCTTCTGCCTTCTCCATGGTCTTTACCTGTGAAAATTCTGTCACCTTCGCCACTTCCGCCAAAATATTTTTGTCATGAGGCGGCGTGATCTGGGCCCCGTCTTCCCAATACACCTTATATCCGTTATATTCCCGTGGATTATGGCTTGCCGTAATGACAATTCCAGAAATACATCCCAGGTCTCTTACTGCAAAGGACAATTCTGGAGTAGGACGAAGACTAGGAAACACCCAGGTCCTAATTCCATTTGCATTCAGACAGAGGGCTGCCTCATCTGCAAATTCCGGCGACATTCTCCTGGAATCATAGGCGATGGATACTCCCTTCTCTTCTCCGCCCTGACTGATAATATAATTGGCCAGTCCCTGAGTAGCCTGACGCACCGTATAAATATTCATACGATTGGTTCCTGCCCCAATCACCCCTCGCAGTCCTCCCGTTCCAAATTCCAGCTTTCGATAAAAACGATCCTCAATCTCCTTTTCATCTGTGATTTCCTGTAATTCTCTTTGGGTCTTTTTATCAAAATATGGGTCCTCACACCATTTTTGGTACACATCTCTATAATTCATCTCTCTCTCCTTTTCCAAATGAAATTTCTTTTTTTACTCCGCTGATTTTTATTTTATCTTTTATGGGATGCTGCGCACCCTTTTGACACCTCAATCTTCATGGAGTATTTTAGCTCATTATAATCTCTTGCTCTCCCATCTGCAACTGTTCTTAAAAAATATAGAAAATAAAAGCCGGATGCCCTCTCTTCCCTTAAATATCCCCTGCCTTTGGACTCAGACATTCATCTGCAGTTTCATTGCTTTTCTATTTCTTCAGAGTCCCTTAAAAACCCTTAAAAAGGCCGGTACAGATTCGCCTTTCACCTGTACCGGCCCTTTTCATTCCTACGCTGTTCTATCCTTCTATACCAGATTCCATCTCTGCCCGATATTTATCCAAAATAATCTGCTGAATATTCTCCCTAGTCTGGGAATTGATGGGATGTGCAATATCTCTGTACTCGCCGTCTGCCGCCTTTCTGCTTGGCATGGCAATAAACAAACCTTTTTCTCCTTCGATCACCTTAATATCATGCACCACAAATTCTTCGTCAATGGTGATAGAAACCACCGCCCGCATTTTTCCTTCCTTCTCTACTTTACGGATTCTCACATCTGTTATCTGCATAAATTCCTGCCCCCTTTATATGCTATTCAAATTTCCTTCGCCATCAAATAACATACCTTTCATTATGTTCATATACTACTTTAATACCATCGCCGCCGCTGAAATAGGTATTCGCCCGCAAGGTATCGCGGCTCTCCACGATACAATTCTCAATGTGGGTATTATCTCCGATATACACATCATTCAAAATGATAGAATTCTTGATCACACAATTCTTGCCCACAAAAGCTTTTTTAAATAAAATGGAATTCTCCACTTTGCTGTTAATGATACACCCGCTGGAAATTAAGCTGTTGCGTACCTCAGAACCTACATTGTACTTTGCCGGCGGAAGATCGTCAATCTTAGAATAGATCTTAGGCTCATTTCTAAAATATCTGCGCACCTCCGGTTTTAGAAAATCCATATTTGTCTTATAATAAGATTCCACTGTGGCAATATTGCTCCAGTACTCTTCCATTTTATAGCCGTAGATCCGCTTCATATTTTTATAGCGAATTAAAATATCTGTGACAAAATCATAACGGTTCTCTTCTGCACAGCGTTCTAACATCTCAATCAGCTGTCTTCTACGGATCACATAGATTCCTGCTGAAATTGTATTAGACTGTGCTACCATTGGTTTCTCTTCAAACTCTACGATTCTGGAATCCTCATTCATCCGTATCACACCAAAGCGGCTGACGTCTTCGCCAATCGGCATGTCCTTGCACACAATCGTAATGTCTGCCTTCTTCTCAATATGATACTCCAGAATCTTGTTGTAATCCATCTTATACACGCAGTCTCCTGCTGCAATGATGACATAGGGCTCATGGCTTCTCTTCAGAAAATCCAGGTTGCGGTACATGGCATCCGCAGTTCCCCGATACCACCAGGCATTGTCAGAGGTGACCGTTGGGTTAAACACATACAATCCTCCCTGTTTCCTTCCGAAATCCCACCACTTGGAAGAACTCAAATGCTCATTCAGGCTTCTTGCATTATACTGGGTGAGAACTGCCACCTTCTGGATATGTGAATTGCTCATATTACTCAGTGCAAAATCGATACACCGATAACTTCCTCCTACCGGCATGGCCGCAATCGCTCTCTTATTGGAAAGCTCCTGCATCTTACTATTATTTCCACCTGCTAATATAATACCTAACGCCTTCATATTCTGTCACCTGCCTTAATAATTGATTCTCCGCTGGCCAGAACACCATTCGGATAATCTCCTGCTTCTGTCTCGCCAGATATTGCTGTGTTCTTTCCAATCTTAACTCCCGATGGAATCACAGAATTCTCTCCGATAGTCACCAATCCAAAGGAGTAAATACCTCCGTTCAGCTTGTTCTCCACTTCCTCACCGCATCCAAGCTCCACATGATCTCCGATCTTAACATTCTCGGCGATGATGGACTTTGTAATCGTGACATTATCTCCAATCACAGTATTCTCCATGATAATGGAATCCCGCACTACAGAATTCCGGCCGATGATCACACCCGGCCCAATCACAGAACCATAGATCCTGCCATTGATCTCAGAGCCTTCCCCGATAATACAGCGTTCTGTCACCGCATCTGCAGAAATGTATTGAGGTTCAATCTTTTCACTGTTGGTATAGATCTTCCAATATTCCTCATACAGATTAAATTCCGGAATCAAATCAATCAATTCCATATTTGCTTCCCAGTAGGAGCCCAGGGTTCCCACATCTTTCCAATATCCATTGTATTCATAGGCAAACAAGCGTCTGCCGTTCTCTCTGCAATAGGGAATAATATGCTTGCCAAAATCACAATTACTCTGTTCTGACATGGTAATCAGAGCTTCCCTTAACACGCTCCAATTAAAAATGTAAATCCCCATAGACGCCAGATTGCTTCTGGGATTCTCCGGTTTCTCTTCGAACTCCCGAATCTGCTTATTCTCATCTGCAATCACAAGTCCGAAACGATTTGCCTCCTCCCAGGGAACCGGCATAGCGGCAATCGTCACATCTGCGTTATTCTCTTTATGGAAATCAAGCATTACTTCGTAATTCATCTTATAAATATGATCACCGGAGAGAATCAACACATATTCTGGATGATAACTTTCAATGTAGTTCAAGTTCTGATAAATCGCATTGGCTGTTCCTGAATACCACTCACTGTTATCACTTTTTTCATAAGGAGGCAATACTGTCACTCCTCCATGGTTGCGGTCCAGATCCCACGGAATTCCAATTCCAATATGGGCATTCAATCGCAATGGCTGGTATTGTGTCAATACACCTACCGTATCTATCCCGGAGTTAACACAATTACTCAATGGAAAATCAATAATCCGGTACTTACCGCCAAATGCCACCGCAGGTTTTGCGACTTCAGACGTCAGCACGCCCAGGCGGCTGCCCTGTCCTCCTGCCAACAGCATGGCAATCATCTCTTTACGAATCATGTCCCTCACCTCTCGTCAATTAATTTCTTGTTTCTTGTAGACCAATTATACCACAAAAGAATCTTTTCGTACACATATTTCACAATTTTTTTCATTTAAAATAGATTTATTTGTCATATTATACAATTTTTTCTGTTTTTTCTTTTCCCTTGCCATTATTTTCCCTGGTGATCTATACATTTTCAGTTTGCAAAATGCCTTATATTGGTATAGAATAAAAACAATCAGCATTTTCACGCTGGGAATCAATTTTAGAAAGAGCGGGCAGGTAAAATAATATGTACAAAATCAATTTTCAAAAACCAATTCATCTTCATTTTATCGGCATCGGCGGTATCAGTATGAGTGGACTTGCCGAAATTTTATTAAAAGAACATTTTCAAATCTCTGGCTCTGATTCCAGAGACTCTGAACTAACAGATAAATTAGCAGCCATGGGGGCAGAAATCTTTTATGGCCAGCGTGCTTCCAATATCAAGGAGGGTGTTGAAGCAGTCGTCTATACTGCCGCCATCCACCCTGACAACCCAGAGTTAGCCGCCGCCATAGAAAAGCAGATTCCCACTTTGACCAGAGCCGAACTTCTGGGACAGATCATGGATAATTATTCCCAGTCTGTGGCCGTGGCAGGCACCCATGGGAAAACTACCACAACTTCTATGATCACCCAGATTTTTTTGAAAGCCTGCACAGATCCCACAGTTTCCGTAGGCGGTATTCTAGATTCCATTCAGGGAAATATCCGTGTAGGTTCTTCTGAATTTTTCCTGACAGAAGCATGTGAATACACCAACAGCTTTCTGAACTTTTATCCTCGTTATGGTCTCATATTAAATATAGAAGAAGATCATTTGGATTTTTTCAAAGATCTGGAAGATATCCGCTGCTCTTTTCACAGATTTGCCCAGAATATCTCCTCGGAAGGAGCTCTGTTGATCAACGGCGAGATTGATCATTATCAGGAAATCACCAAAGATCTTAACTGTAACATTTTAACCTACGGCTTGACCCCCTCTAATTCATATTATGCGGACAACATTACTTTTAACACAAAAGGCTGCGGAGATTTTTCCCTTATGAAAGAGGGAGAATCGCTGGGAAAGATCTCTTTAAATGTTCCTGGTATTCACAATGTAAGCAACGCTTTGGCAGCCTGCGCCCTGGCTTTGGAAATGAACCTCTCTTTTCCTCAGATTCAGTCTGCTCTGGCAGAATTCAAAGGCCCGGAAAGACGTTTTGAGCAAAAAGGAACCTTAGGGGGTATTACCATCATTGACGACTATGCCCACCATCCAGCAGAAATCACAGCCACCTTAACTGCAGCCAGAAACTGTGGTGACAACCGTATTGTGTGTGTGTTCCAGCCTCATACCTACACCCGGACCAAAGCCTTTTTGGCAGACTTTGCCAAGTCCCTTGCTCTGGCAGATCTGGTGGTTCTGGCAGATATTTATGCGGCGCGAGAGACCGATACTTTAGGGATCAGCTCAAAAGACCTGCAGCATAAGTTACAAGAGCTAGGCTGTGAATGCTACTATTTTCCCTCTTTTGACGAAATTGAAACTTTTCTATTAAAAAAATGTATAAACGGAGATCTGTTGATAACTATGGGAGCCGGAGACATTGTGCAAGTAGGCGAACACCTTCTTGGAAAATAGTTATCCACGTTATCCACATCCAAATTGAAAAAAATTTTCCAGTTTGGATGTGGATTCTTTTATTTTTATCTTCCGTTTTTTCTCTTTAAGATTTTCCAGTTTTTGTGGTCTCTCTCTTCCTGTATCTTATTTGCACATTTTTTATCCACATTATCAACGTTTTCCACACTCCCTTCATCCCTTGATTTTACTGGATTTAATGGAAAAATTATGCTTCTCATTTTGATTTTTATGTGCTATACTTGAATCCACATCAGAAGATTCAACGGAAGGAAATTTAATCTGGAGGACATTATGGCAGATATTACATTACACAAAGACAACAACCACGCTACAACAGAGATTCCCAATCGCTTTATTGACGAATATATGACCAACGCCAATGGAGAGTTTGTGAAAATATATCTCTATCTTCTTCGCTGTATGAATTCACCAGACTGCAGTTTTTCTATTTCCAGAACTGCGGACAAGTTTGATCATACAGAAAAGGATATTCAGCGCGCTCTGAAATATTGGGAAAAAATGAATCTTCTGCGTTTAGAATACGATGGAAACAAATCCATCTCCGGTATCTATTTTCTAGACTCTGAGCAATGCTCTAAAAAAAATGATACCGTTCCATTACATAAGGCAGATGCTTCTTTCTTGCCTGCTCCCTTCAGCCGGGAACCGGCTTCTACACCTGCCGCTGAGAATAAAACCAGCTATACGGCCAGCGACATAGCATCCTTTCAGGCAAAGGAAGAAATACAGGAGTTGCTATTTGTGGCGGAAAGTTACCTGGGCAGGACACTGACTTCCACAGATATTCAGACTTTACTTTACTGGTACGATGGCCTGAAACTTTCCTCAGACCTTATCGTGTATCTGCTGGAATATTGTATTGCAGGAGGACATTCCAGCCTGCACTATATGGATAAAGTCGCCTTAAATTGGAAAGATTCTAAGATTGAAACAGTAGAACAGGCAAAACACAATGTCCAGGCTCACAGCAAGCTCCACTACGCTGTGCTGAAAGCCTTTGGCATTCAGGGCCGCAGCTTGGTTCCGGCAGAATCTGCTTACATAGAAAAATGGAGTAAAGAACTGGGATTTGGACAGGATATGATTAAAGAGGCCTGCAGCCGAACCATCCTTTCCATACATCAGCCGAATTTTGACTATGCCGATCGTATTCTGGCAAATTGGAAAAAGCAAAATATCCAGACGCTGTCTGAGATCCAAAAAGCAGATGAAGCTTTTCAGGCTTCCCGGCAGACAGAACGATCTATAAAAGCCGCCCCTGTCAAGACTACGACCATCAATCGTTTTAATAATTTTCCTCAACGCACCTACAACCTGGATCAATTAGAAGCAGAATTGCTGAACAGTGCACGTTAAGGAGGCACCTATGGCTTTAAGCAACCCACAGTATAACGCTTTAATCCGTCGTTATGAAGAAAGACAATTGAAAAATCAACATATTGTGGCAGAGCGGGTCCGCTCTGTCTATCACGATTTTCCAAGACTTTCTGAGATTGACGATGCAATCTCTTCTCTCTCTGTCGCCCAGGCAAAAAAACTGATAGATGGGGACCCAGAGGCCCTTTCTTATCTGAAGAAGGAGCTGGCTGCTCTGATTGATGAGAAAAAAATGATACTAACCAGCCATGGATACCCGGAAAATTACTTTGAACCTCCTTATCTCTGCCCTGACTGCAAAGATACTGGATACATTAACGGCAGGAAATGCCATTGTTTTCAACAGGCAGCCATTGATCTTGTTTACACTCAATCCAACATTCGTCAGATATTGAAAACGGAAAATTTTCAAAACTTTACTTATGCATATTACTCTGATTCTTTGAATAATCCTTCTACTGGTCTGAGCAGTCTTTCCACTGCAAAAAAGGCGGTGGATCTATGTAAAGATTTTATCCGTACCTTTGATACAGATTTCAAAAATCTGTTCTTTTATGGCGACACCGGAATTGGCAAAACTTATCTCTCCAATTGTGTGGCAAAAGAACTGTTAGACTCCGGGCATTCTGTAATCTATTTTACTGCTTCCTCTCTGTTTCATATCTTTGAAAAAAAATTTTTTGGCAGGGAAGCAGATGCTGACAAAGATTTCCAAAACATTTTTGACTGCGATCTGCTGATCATAGATGACCTTGGCACAGAACTTTCTAACAGCTTCACAACTTCTCAGTTATTTTTATGCCTTAACGAGAGGATTCTGAGGCAAAAATCAGTGATCATCTCCACCAACTTAAATTTGGGACAGTTAGTGGACACTTATTCAGAACGTACATTTTCCAGGATTTCCAGTCATTATACAATGATCAAACTTTTTGGAAATGATATTCGTATACAAAAGAAGCTGGGGACAGGCACCTCTTCCCACTCTGTCGTCTCAAAAAATTAAATTTTTTACAGGCACTTAAAAACACTATATATATCTATTTTATGGAGGAATTGCGATGCAGCGTAACGAAAGAAATTATGAAACAATCCCCGCTGGCTCTCTGGGCGTTATTTCCCTGGAAAGCTGCCAGGAACTGAGCAAAATGGTAGACAGATATCTTGTGAGGTTTCGGGCAGAACGGGAGCACGAGCATGAAAATGATATTGCCTTTCAGGGATATCAGCGAGATACTTATTTAATGGAATGCTCCACGCCTCGTTTTGGCACAGGGGAGGCAAAGGGCAGTATCAAGAACTCTGTCCGCGGTTACGATCTGTTTCTTATGGTTGACGTAACAAACTACAGCCTCACTTATACTGTATGCGGCCATGAAAACCACATGTCTCCGGACGACCACTATCAAGATCTGAAGCGCATCATTGCTGCAGTAGGCGGAAAAGCTAGAAGAATCACCGTTATCATGCCTTTCCTCTATGAAAGCCGTCAGCATAAGCGTACTTCCAGGGAGTCTTTAGACTGCGCCTTGGCATTGCAGGAGCTTACAAATATGGGAGTCAACAATATTATCACCTTTGACGCCCACGATCCCCGTGTACAGAATGCAATTCCTCTTCATGGATTTGAGACAGTTCAGCCTGCCTATCAATTTATCAAAAGTATCCTGCGGGAAGTCGCAGACCTGCAGATCGACAGCGAACACATGATGGTCATCAGCCCAGACGAAGGCGGAACCAATCGCGCTGTTTATCTGGCCAATGTTTTGGGCCTTGACATGGGAATGTTCTACAAACGCCGGGACTACAGCAAAATCGTAGACGGACGCAATCCTATCGTAGCCCATGAATTTTTAGGTTCTTCCGTAGAGGGCAAAGATGTTCTGATCATTGACGATATGATCTCTTCCGGCGACAGTATGATTGATGTTGCCACTGAACTGAAAAAGCGAAATGCAAACCGTATTTTCGTGGTGGCTACCTTTGGATTGTTCACCAACGGACTTGACAAATTTGATAAGGCAGTGGAAGACGGTATCATCTTTAAGGTGGTTACCACCAATCTCACATATCAGACACCGGAACTTTTGAGCAAACATTACTATATTAACTGTGATATGAGCAAATATATTGCTTACATTATTGATACCTTAAACCATGACACTTCCATCAGCGATCTGCTTGATCCTTACGAGAGAATCGAATCACTGGTCAAGAGATATAAGGCTGGGGAAAAGGTAAAATAATAGTCTTTATGAAACTTTGAATACTCAACAACAAAAGAAGGATACCGTATTTCCATTCATGATATCCCTCTTTTGTTTTTGTATTCTTTTTTTCTATTTTCTATCTCTGTTCTCCCACAATTCGATAATATGCCTTTGCTGTCAATCCATATACAATTCCATAAATTCCCGCAAAGATACCTACTGTGATCCCCGTACAGATTACAAAGAGAAGGGGATTATACATACCAAATAACAGAATCAAACGATTCATCATAGGAAAAGCTGCTGCAAGATGAATACATGCCATCACCAGCGGAAGGAAAAATACCATAATTACCTGACTGTGTATGGATGATTTTACCTCTTTCGGGCTCATGCCCACTTTCTGCATAATCTCAAATTTTGGCTTATCTTCGTAGCCCTCTGAAATCTGTTTATAATAGATAATCAGCACCGTTGCCATCAAGAAAACAAATCCCAAAAATACCCCTAAAAATAGGAATCCACCACAGAGAATCAAGAAATTTTCCCTGCCTTCTGCCTTACTTGTCACCCGTGTTACAATGGTTCCTTCTTCCCCCTGATTCTGGTTATAGTTCTGTATCAATTCTAGAAATCTTCCTAAACATACATTTTCCTGTTCTCTTGATCCGCTTATATCTGCATACATATAATAATCTTTGGTACTTGCGTTCTCCTTGTATGCTTCTTGCTGCATATGATTGATGGCTTCCAATACACCTTCATCTTTTACCACAATAAAATATCCATCATAGAGTACATTCTGATCCAGGCCTTCCAGGGTCACACCCTTCAAATATTCTTTGATGCGCAGCGTTTTATCCCCAAATTTGTATTCAGAATCCTTTGTTTCTCCCCGCCTTACGCTGACGAAAATTTCATCTTCGGTCAGTTCCCTCTGTTCTCCTGTCAGTGTATTATATTCTTCCAGGGTCATGACCTGCACGATACATAATCCTGGCGGCACGGCAGCAGTATCCACCGGTACCGTCTGCATTTCCTCTCCTTCCTTATTCACTGTCAGGGCCAATGCAGAATAGGATTTTATTTCCTCAACTTCAATACCAGACTCCTGGGCCGCCTGAAAAAACATTTCCTGAAGAGCTTTTTTCTGTTCCTCTGGAATATTATCATAAGCTGTAATTGAGATATCTCTAGGATATCGTTTTTCTATAATATCTTCCATCCCGATATACAAAGACACTGTTCCTGATATCATAACCAATACCATCGTACTTAAAATACAGATGTTGGCAAGGCCCACTGCATTTTGTTTCATTCGATAAATCATACCAGATACTGCAGTAAAATGTTTCGTGCGGTAATAATATTTCTTGTTTTTTCGAAGCATTTTTAAAACTGCCACGCTGCCGGCGGTAAATAGACAGTAAGTACCTAAAATTACCAATATTACCGCCACAAAAAACAAGAGAATCACTCCCATAGGATCTTTCACTACAATAGCAATCCCGTAACCGCCTCCCAATGCCAGAAGTCCAAAAACAGTCATCAGCCACTTTGTCTTTGGTTCTGATTCTCCCTGGCTGCTGCTTCTCAACAGTTCAATGGGCTTTGCCTTCTGCACCTGAAACAGATTGTACAGTAATGTCGCCGCAAAAATACACAGAAAACAGACAACCACGCCTGCGGCGGCAGAAACAGAAATTTCAAATCGGAAAGGCACCTCAAAATCAACGATCCGAAGCAAGACTAATACCACCAGTTTATACAAAATAATTCCTGCCGCTACAGCACCAAAAATACTGATAAAAGCGACGATACAGGTTTCCCAGAACATCATTTTTCCAATATGACGCTTTTCCATTCCCAGTATATTGAACAAACCGAATTCCTTTTTTCTCCGTTTCATCAAAAAACTATTGGTATAGAATAAAAATATCACCGCAAAGATAACAATCACGCCACACCCAAGAGCTAAAATTATCCGCAGATCAGCGCTGCCTGGCATCTCGTTGATGCCCTTGTCACCAGTAATTGCCATCATAATATAATAGATAGCTCCAACGCCGATTGCCGCAATGATATATGGCAGATACAGCCTTCCGTTTTTTCTTAAGTTGCTGAACGCAAGTTTTCCATAGAAAAATCTATTCATGTTTTCCACCGCCTGTCGTAATTACTGTAAGAGTATCGGAAATCTTCTGATACATCTCCTCATTGGTACTAGAACCTTTATAAATCTGATGAAACACCTGACCATCCTTAATAAACAACACCCGTTTTGCACAGCTTGCCGCCTTGATAGAATGAGTTACCATCAAAATTGTCTGTCCTCCATTGTTGATTTCCTGAAACTTCGCCAACAAACTGTCTGCTGTCTTAGAATCCAAGGCTCCCGTAGGCTCATCTGCTAAAATCAACTGAGGATTTGTAATCAATGCCCGCGCTACTGCCGTCCGCTGCTTTTGTCCGCCAGACACTTCATAAGGATATTTATTCAAAATACCCTGAATCCCCAGATTTTCAGCAATCGGCATCAGACGCACCCGCATTTCATTGTAACTCTTTCCTGCCAGCACCAGCGGAAGAAAAATATTATCCTGGAGATTAAAATTATCCAGCAAATTAAAATCCTGAAACACAAAGCCCAGATTGTTCCTTCGAAAAGCTGAAACTTCCCCATCACGAATCGTCGAAAGATTTTTTCCATTTAACATCACCAGCCCGGAGGTGGCTTTATCCAAAGCCGCCAGAATATTCAACAATGTAGTTTTTCCAGAGCCGGACTCCCCCATAATCGCTACATATTCCCCTTTTTCCACAGAAAAGGTCACATTTTCCAGAGCTTTCACCTGATGTCCGCCAAATCTTGTGGTATATACTTTTTTTACATTGTTCACTTCCAAAATTGCCATGATCGTCCTCCTTACTTTTATTATAGCAGATAATGACAAAATACTCTCGTCTCTGCTGTTCTGAATAACAGTATAGAGAATTTAGAAAGATTCTGCCTTAGATTTAACTTACATTTCCAGAATGATTTCTTACGGTTTTGTAAGATAAATGTAACTTGTGCCGCACTTAAAATATATTTTAGGAATCATAACATGTACCCAACAAAGTATTTACCGATCCTTTACAAATCATTTATACTGGAAGGGATATTTAAAATCAACGGCCTGTTATGATTAATAACAAAATCATTTTTTACACCGCATTTCTGCATTTCCAAAGATAACTTACCAAGGAAGGATATAGGAGGAGCCTATGAAAAAGAAATTTATGATAATTGCAGTCACAGGAATTTGTATCGGCATTCTATCAGGCTGTCAGGAAACCCCAAAAAATTCTATTGTAAAGCAAAAGAGCGCAGACAATATCAAAAACTACGAAAGTGTCGAAGACGCCGAAACATCCCAGGAAAATCAAGATCCTGAAAAAGATAAGAACAGCACGAAAAATCAGGACGCCGCAAAGGATGAAAACGACATCAAGAATCAAGACGCCCAAGAAAAAGAAGGAAAAATCAACAAAATGGTACAGGCGCCGAAAACATATAAAAATCGTGCCGAATACGAAGAGGGAACTCTTATCATTGACACTGATGCCGAAATAATTCTTCCAAACGTAGATTCCATGAACACTTATCATGTATCCGCCAAAGAAGCAGATCAGGAAATGATTGATCAAATCACGCAGATTTTTTTCGCGGGCGCTAAGTTTTATCATGGATACGATTATAACGATTGGACCAAGGAGGATTATCAGAAAGACCTCACCATGTTGAAAAAGTATAAATCCGAAGGGAATCTGGATCCCTTCCATTGGGGAACCAATGACGATGGAGAACTGGCTTTTGACATTGATGCTGCCATTGCAGATGATGAAATGCATCTCGAAACTGCTCCAGATGAAATAGAAAAGAAAGAGGTAATCCCATCTTTTGGCCTGGAATGGATTGATACTTCCTCAGGAGAACCTCAAACAAAAGTCGATGATGATATGTTTTACGGCATAGCAGAAACAGACCATGGCGTTTACGGTTATAATATTTACAACCAGGATCAATCCAGTGCAGACGTAAGAATCTTAATCCAAACACAGGGGGAAGGAAAACAAAATTTTCGGGAATTTAACAGAACAGGCTGGAAAGATGGAAGGTATGCACTGGACCGAGAATATCTTCCCAATGATGGAAGAGACGCTACCCACGCCATCCCTGAAGATACCATCAAAAGTTTCCTAAAAATTTCCTATGAAGACGCTGAAAAAATTGCAACAGAAAAAATAGATCAGCTGGGCTGGAACTGGAAAATCAGCGGCTGGGATTATTCTATTTACAGCTCCAGTTACAACATTCAGAAAGAAGATATCCAAAACGCAGGATACATCTTTTACTTTAACCGAGTACTGGACGAAGCGCCTATTACCTTTACCGACACTTATGGCGGAAGCCTGGAAGACCATGACAGCACGCTGATCCCCTGGAGTTACGAAAGATGTGAAGTAATTGTTGGAAACAATGGAATTGAAAAAGTAGAAATCTATAATCCTTATCATATAGATGGAATTCAGACAGAGAATGTAAAGCTGATGGATTTTGACAGTATCATAAAAATATACGAGCAGATGATGGAAATATCCAATGCAGATATGATGAATTATTATGACAAAATGCTCTACCATACAACAAGAATTACACTTGGATACTCCAGAATCTATGATCCCACAACAGACAGTACTTCTGGCATTATCGTTCCGGTCTGGGATTTTTTCGGAGGGTTTGACGCAGAATGCGAAGACTACACAGAAAAAAATAGCGGCGAACATTCAAAGGAAAGTTTTCTTACCATCAATGCCATAGACGGAACTGTGATTGACCGAAGCCTTGGTTATTAAGGGTTTAGATTAGGAAACTGCAAAACTTAATCATTAGGTTAATTTCATATACAGCCCCTCAAAAGTGTAGCAATTGCACACTTTTGAGGGAATTTGCACAATTATATAGAAAAAATTGTGACTTATTCCACATTTCAGCAAAAAGTCAAATAACAAAATGAAAAACAAGAAGCTGTCTTCTACTATTTAGGAGGCAGTTTTTGTTGTCTAAAAAGATTCAGGTGTCAAAAAGTTGCATAAAAATGGAGGGGAAACTGGTTCTCCCGCCTGCAGAAAGGTAAGAGAAAAATACATAAATAAAATAATATTAATGGGAAGATTAACGCAAATCCAGAAATCATTTATGTCCAAGGTGAGAAAAGCACAGCAAACGGGAAAAAGAAAAAAGAAGAGGATGTCAAAGCAGTCGTAAGATACCAGCTTGCAGTCAATCACAAATATAACCGGAAAGAGGTTTCAGCAGAATTTTTTCGCTGCGCGGCATTGGGGAAACAGGCAGAATTTACAAGGAAGGCGGGGATTTGTTGTAGTTCCCTATTATTTCTTGGTATGATATAATATGACCACAGACATTGAAACACTGAAAGACGTTGTAGTTCCCTATTATTTCTTGGTATGATATAAGAACGAAACTAGATAAGGATAAAAATTAAGTATGTGTTTAAGACGATATAGTTGGGATTATATATGTTGATCTTCTCACAACCGACAGGTTCAATTATTTTCTTTCTTGGAAAGTAAAGACACGACGTAGGATGTGCAGAAAAATTGTCCTGTGATAGTGTCCACAAAAATAGCGAGCATCGGATTGT